>NZ_BOLU01000023.1:0-44532 GCF_016861825.1 Lacticaseibacillus sp. 866-1
CTCCATTTCTAATTTCTTTGGTCGGAGAGCAGACAAGGGACAGTGTAATGTCCTCTTTGTGTGCTCAGACATAAAAATGGTATATAAAAAGGAGTTTCGAGGCAAGATGCCTTTCAACTCCAAATATCGTAGCGCCAATAAAATGAGGACGCTGCGATTGTGCAGGGTCCTCATTTTATTACTCGGTTAGATCAATGGTGTGCCGCGATGATTTGCTTTGCGCGGGCCACTTCCTTCTTGACGTTCGTAACCGCCGTGCCGCCCAGACTAGTGCGACGCTCGACGGCTGCCTCAGAGGTCAGCTCCTGATAAACGTCTTCTTGAATCTGTGGCGCAGCGTCCTGTAGCTCTTTCAGCGGCATGTCCTGCAGGCTCTGGTGCGTTTCGATGCCGTGCAGGACCAGCTTGCCAACGATGCCGTGGGCGGTGCGGAACGGAACCCCTTTGGTCGCCAGGTAGTCCGCCAGTTCGGTGGCGTTGCTGAAGTCGCTCTTGGTCGCGTCGTGCATTTTTTCCTTGTGAACCTTCACGGATTCCAGCATGCCGGCGAAAATGTGCAGGGAGCCGAGAATCGTGTTGTAGGTGTCAAACACCGGCTCTTTATCCTCCTGCATGTCCTTGTTGTAAGCCAGCGGCAGGCTCTTCATCGTGGTGAGCAGGCCCATCAAGGCGCCATACACGCGACCGGTCTTGCCGCGAACCAGCTCGGCAAAGTCGGCGTTCTTCTTCTGCGGCATGATCGAGCTGCCGGTGGCGAAGGTGTCGTCCATTTCGATGTAGTTGAATTCGTATGTGCACCACAGGATCAGCTCTTCGGCCAGCCGGCTCAAGTGCTCCATTAGCATCGCGGCGTTGCTGAGAAATTCCAAGGCAAAATCGCGGTCGGAGACGGCGTCGAGGCTGTTGTGGTACACCTGATAGAACCCGAGCTCATCGGCCACGTACTCGCGGTCGATTGGGAAGGTGGTGCCAGCCAGCGCGGCGGCGCCCAGCGGCAGCATGTCCGTGTGCTTCTGGTTAAATTCGAAGCGCTCGTAGTCGCGCTGCAGCATCTCAAAGTACGCCAGCAGATAGTGCCCGTAAGTGATTGGCTGGGCGTGCTGCATGTGGGTGTAGCCCGGCATGATGGTGTCGGCATTTTCCTCGGCTTTTTCCACCAGCACCGTTTGCAGGTTGGTGATGGCTTCCTTGATTTCTGGCAGGCGGTTTTTCAGCCACAGGTGAAAATCGGTGGCCACCTGATCGTTGCGGGAGCGCGCAGTGTGCAGCTTGCCAGCAACTGGGCCGATCAGGTCGGTCAAAAGGCTTTCCATGTTCAGGTGGATGTCTTCGTTCTCGACGGTGAAGTGCAGCTTGCCGGCCTCGAGGCGCTGCATCAGGACGTTCAGACCGTCTTCGATGGTCTTGGCGTCCTTTGCCGGAATGATGTTTTGCTTGCCGAGCATTTTGACGTGGGCGATGGAGGCGGTCAGGTCTTCTTTAGCCATTTGCTGGTCAAAAGAAATCGACGCGCCGAACTTATCGACCCATTCGGCCGCCTTGGCGGTAAACCGGCCGCCCCAGAGCTTATCGGTCATTACTTATCCTCCGGTTTCTTTGAGTGCACGTGATTGACCTCTTCGTAAACGGTGGCCGGCAGGGTCCAGAGCTTGATGAAGCCGGCTGCGGCCTCTTGGTCGAAGGTATCGGCAGAGGTGTAGGTGGCGAGGTTCTCGTCGTACAGGGAGTTGGTGTCCGACTTGCGGGCTACTGGCACAGCCGAGCCCTTGTACAGCTTCATCTTGACGACGCCGTTGACGACCTTTTGGGTATCGTCAACGAAGGCCATCAAGCTGTCAAACAGTGGGGTGATCCACTTGGCTTCGTAGATCATGTTGGTCAGCTGCTGCTCGATCAGCGGCTTATAGTGGGCGACGTCGCGCTCCAGCGTGAGGTTTTCCATTTCGTGGTGGGCCGCCATGATGACGGCCGCGGCCGGCGCCTCGTAGACTTCGCGCGACTTGATACCGACCATGCGGTTTTCGATTTTGTCGATGCGGCCGATGCCGTTGGCGCCAGCCAGCTTATTCAGGGACTTGATGAGGTCTGAAAGCTTCATTTGCTTGCCATCGATGGCGACGGGGATGCCTTTTTCAAACGTCAGGTCGAGGAATGTCGGCTTGTCCGGGGCCTCTTCTGGGGAAACCGTCATGCCCCAGGCATCATCTGGTGCCTGGTTCCAAGGATTTTCCAAAATGCCGGCTTCATTGGCGCGGCCCCAAAGGTTGGCGTCGATCGAGTATGGGGACTTCTTGCCGATCGGCACCGGCACGTTGTGTTCCTTGGCGTAATCGATTTCTTCCTCGCGAGACCAGTGGAAGTCGCGGATCGGGTCTTCAATTTTTAGCTGCGGATCCAAGGCGTGGATGGCGGCTTCAAAACGGACCTGGTCGTTGCCCTTGCCGGTGGAGCCGTGGGCAATGGCAACGGCGCCGTGCTGGTGGGCGATCTCGACCAGGTGCTTGATGATCAGCGGCCGTGATAGGGCGGAAACCAGCGGGTAGTCGCCTTCATACAAGGCGTTGGCCTTGATGACCGGGGTCACGTACTCATCAGCAAACTCGTCTTGCGCGTCAATCGCGTAGCTCTCGATGGCGCCGACCTGTTTGGCCTTTTTCTGAATGAAGTCCATGTCCGCGTTCGGCTGGCCGACGTTCAAGCAGGCGGCGATCACGTCATAGCCCTTGTCCTGCAGCCACGGAATGGCTACGGAAGTATCCAAGCCGCCAGAATATGCCAACACGATTTTTTCAGTCATAAAAGAATTCCTCCTAAAAGTTTAGTACTCGCTTACATCATAACGCCCCGCGGCTGCCCGCGGGGCGCGTTTGACCATTTAGTTCCAGTTGAAGCTAGTTCATGCGGTGTTCGACGAAGCCCAGCGCCCGGCTGAGGATGAAGGTCATGGCGAAGTAGATCAAGGCCACAATCATGATTGGGAAGAACGGCTCAAACGACGCGCCCTGAACGGTGGTGCCTTCAAACATCAGCTCAGTGGCGCCGATAACGGACAGGACGGACGATTCCTTGATGTCAGTGACAAACTCGTTGCCGAGCGCCGGCCAGATGTTCTTGACGGCCTGCGGCAGGACGACGTAACGAGTGGTTTCCCCGTTGCTCAGACCCAGGCTGCGCGCAGCTTCGGTTTGACCAATCGGCACGGAGTTCAGGCCGGAGCGGATGATTTCGGCAACATACGCGCCGGAGTTGATGCCCATGGCGATCGCGCCGGAAACAAAGGCGGAGAGGTTCAGGCCGAGGACTTGCAGCCCGAAGAAGACGATGAAGGCCTGAACCATCAGCGGTGTGCCGCGAATGAATTCAACATAAACCACGGCGATGGCCTTGAGGATCCACAGGCTGGAGCGGCGCATCAAGGCGAGAATCGTGCCAAGGATGGTCCCGGCGATGACGGTCAGCAGCGCAAACAGTAAGGTGTAAAGGGCGCCTTTGATGAAGAAGCTGCTGTACTTGGACCAGAAGCTGTTGCTCTGGTTCTGCAGCTTGTAAGCTTGGCTCATCCAGCCGGCCCACAGGTGGTCTTTACGCACCTTGTTAATGGTGCCGTTGACCTGGTTGGTCATGGCTGTGTCCCCTTTTGGCAGGGCAACAACGGTCGGGGCTTTCCCAGTGGCGAACTTAGGATCGATGATCTTCAGGCTCGGGGTCTTTTCGACGTAAGCGCCGGCCACAATGTTGGACATGACGCCGGCGTCGATCTTGCCGTACTCAACCTGCGCGATGACGTCGTTGGCTTTTTCCAGCGGCACAATCTTGGCGCCTTGCAGTTCGGCCTTGGCGATTTGTTCCTGCGTGGACTGCTTTTGGGCCCCGACTTTTTTGCCGGAGAAGTCCGCGATGTTCTTGTACTTGGAAGCCTCGTCTTTCTTGACGACCATGATCTGCTTCTCTTCTGTGTAAGACTTGGAGAAGTTGACCTGCTTGGCGCGTTCAGGCGTGGCACTCATGCCGGAGATGACCATGTCGACTTTGCCGGTCTTCAGGGCGCCGATCAAGGCGTCAAAGCCCATTTCCTTGATCTGCAGCTTCACGCCCATATCTTTGGCAATCTGCTTGGCCAGGGAAATATCGGCGCCGACGATGGTATCCGAGCCATCAACGGTGGCGTGGAATTCCAGCGGTGCGTAGTCCGCGGACACGCCCAAAATGACGTAGCCGCGCTGCTTGATTTTTTGCACTGAAGTCGTGCCACTGCCCGCCGCAGCGACCGGCTGGGCGTTAGATGTGGTTAATGCGGTGCCGGCTACCAGCAGCGTCGCCAGCAGACCGATGACCCAACGATAAAGTTTATGCATAAGTGCCAACCCCTCAAACTTGAATTTTTAATGAATATATACCCATTTTAGGAAATATGCAAGCAAAATTGAGAAATATGCAAAATATATTCAACGGGCAATCAGTCTGCCCCGCTTTTGCCCCCTCTCTTCGAAACCGTTATAATGTAGGTAACACGTATACGTTATGGAGGCCAATTATGGCAAAAAAGATCCTAGTGGTCGACGACGAAAAGCCGATCCTGGACATCGTCAAATTCAATCTGAATAAGGAAGGTTACGACGTCGTCACTGCAGAAGACGGTGAAGAAGCGCTGACCAAGGTGAGCGAGGAAAATCCCGACCTCATCATCCTCGATTTGATGCTGCCGAAGATCGACGGGCTGGAAGTGGCGCGCCAGGTGCGCAAGGACCACGACACCCCAATCATCATGCTGACGGCGAAGGACTCCGAAATCGACAAGGTCCTCGGGCTGGAAATGGGCGCGGATGATTACGTCACAAAGCCGTTTTCCAACCGCGAGCTGGTGGCCCGGGTCAAGGCCAACCTGCGCCGCTCCGGCACGCCGGTGCAAGCCGAGGCGCAGGAGCCGGAGAATCAGGAGCTGACCGTCGGCGACCTGACGATTCATCCGGATGCTTACACCGTCACGAAGCGCGGCGAAAAAATCGAGCTGACGCACCGGGAGTTCGAGCTGCTCCATTACTTGGCGCAGCACCTGGGTCAGGTGATGACGCGCGAGCACTTGCTGCAAACAGTTTGGGGCTATGATTACTTCGGCGACGTTCGGACCGTTGATGTGACGGTCCGCCGGCTGCGCGAAAAAATCGAAGACAACCCGTCCCATCCGGAGTGGCTGGTCACGCGGCGCGGCGTTGGGTATTATCTGAAGAACCCGAATGAGGAGTAGGCGTGCAAAGCATATAGCGCTGCGGCGTAATCGTGCTCGGAGCGGCAGCTAACGCATGTCAGCCTGTAACTCGCTTTGCGAGACAGGCTGATCAACGCTCGAGCATCGGGCTAAACCCGCCGCTCCTCGCAACTTGCGTAATCGTGCTCGGCACGACAACGCCCGAGCATCTAGCTACGCTCAGAGCCTCGCCGCAAAGAGCGGCGGCAATGCTCTGAGCTAGGCTAGCTGTCGGGCTAAGACCGTCGTGCCTCACAACTTGGAGATTTACATTGAACAAGAAGATTCGTTTTTTTCAATCGATCAACTTTAAGATCGCGCTGGTGTTTATTCTGCTGCTTTTGGTGACGGTGGAGATCATTGGCGCGTATTTTGTGCGGTCCTTGGAACAACAGAACGTCGATACGTTTAAGACTGCGATCAACCTTGATCCCTATCTGCAGGATAAGGTCGCCACGGATCTGATGAAGTCAGATACCTCAGCCGCCGACGATTCCCTCAAGTCAACGATTTCTCAGGCTGATGTCGCCAACACTGCGACGATTGTGGTCGTCGATGCCAAGGGGACGGTGCGCGCCAATTCCAACATTAATTCCCAAAACGATGTCGGCACCAAGTCCGCCAATAACAGCATTAAAAACGTCCTGTATAGCGGTCAACTGTTCGAAGGCTACGAGTACAGCGATTCGTCCGGGTCGATGTACACCAAGATTATTCCTATCAAAAATCCTAACGCGACCGGGGACGGCAATGCGGTGATTGGCGCGGTGGCCATCACGGCCTCGATGGAGACGGTGTACAACAACATCAATCAAATCGTCCGCATTTTCCTGATTGCCAGCCTGGTCGCCGGCCTTCTCGGGGTGATTATCTCCATTGTCATCTCCCGCGCTATCACGCGGCCCATCGACGAAATGAAAAAGCAGGCCATTCGTATGGCTCGTGGCGACTATTCCGGCCAGGTCCGGATTTACGGGCAGGACGAGCTGGGCCAGCTGGCCGTTGCGGTCAACAACTTGAGTGTCCGGGTCGAAGAAGCCCAGGAAGCCAGCGAGGCCGAGCGGCGGCGGTTGGATTCCGTTTTGGCCCACATGACTGATGGCGTCATCGCCACGGATCGCCGCGGCAATGTCATCATTATCAACGAAACCGCGCTGGAATTTTTGGCGACCAAAAATGAAGACGTGATCGGCGTGTCGATCCTCCGCCTGCTGAACATCGAAAAGGACTACACGCTGCGGGACCTCCTGGAAAACCAGAAGGAGCTGCTCCTGGACTTCACCGAACAGCTCAATCACGAGCTGATCTTGCGCGTCGACTTCAGCCTAATTCAGCGCGAAACCGGGTTCATCTCCGGGATCGTGGCCGTGCTGCACGATGTCACCGAGCAGCAGAAAAACGAACGGGAGCGCCGCGAGTTCGTGTCTAACGTTTCGCACGAACTGCGCACACCGCTGACCTCGATGCGTTCGTACATTGAAGCACTGAACGAAGGGGCCTGGAAGGATCCCAAAATTGCGCCGCAGTTTCTCAAGGTCACCCAAGAGGAAACCGACCGCATGATCCGCATGATCAACGACCTGCTGTCGCTATCACGGATGGATTCCGGCACAGCCAAAATCGAAAAGGAAACCGTCAACCTGAATGAGTTCTTCAACTACATTCTGGACCGCTTTGACATGATGCTGAAAACCGACAACGAATCCGCCGGTGCCGACAATAATCAGGTTGAGCCGCTGAAGACCACGCCGCATAAGCACTACACGCTACGCCGCGAAATTACCAAGCGCGATCTGTGGGTCGACATCGATCAGGACAAGTTTATGCAGGTGATCGACAACATTATGAATAACGCGATCAAGTACAGCCCGGATGGCGGCGTGATCACGGCACGCCTGCTTGAAACGCACAACCACGTGATTTTGTCGATTCAGGACCAGGGCCTGGGCATTCCGCGCCAGGACATCAACAAGGTCTTCGATCGCTTCTACCGGGTCGATAAAGCCCGTTCGCGCAAGCAAGGCGGCACGGGCCTAGGCCTGGCGATTTCCAAGGAAGTTGTCGAGGCGCTGGGCGGCCGCATCTGGGTCGATTCCCAGGAGGGCAAGGGCAGCACGTTCTACATTTCGCTGCCGTATCAGCCGCTTGATGAGGGAGGCGATTGGGATGAAGCTTAGTGGCTTGATTTTACGGGTCTCACTGACCGCCATGGTGCTGCTCAGTCTCGTGTTCTCGGCGCTGATCTGGCGCAATCCGTCTCGGTTGGGCCGCACCGACACTTCTAGTGCGCTGAAAACCACGCAGACCGCGTCAGCCAATCAGCAGGCGGCCTACCTGTTTGTCCCCACGACCGCCTACTATCAAGCAGGCAGTCAGAAGGTGCAGCTGATGCAGGCCGACCAGTCGGCGACCGGCCAGATTCACCGGACGATTCGGCCGTGGCAGATTAAAAAAGTCAGCAGCTCCGTTCAGCTCAGCACCAGCGCATTTTCGGCGCTGTTGACGCAGGATCAGACGCTGCAGATGACGTTCAGCGCCCCGGTGACCTTTGGCGTGTTCAACGCGCACTATTTTAACCAGCCGCTGAAGAATCCGCCTGCCTTTCAGTTTGACCGGCTGATCATCGATCTGAAAAAGAGTAAGCCCAAACTGACGCTGGTGGATGACGCCACGCGCATGAGCCGTACCGCGACCCTCGCCAAAAGCCCGACCACCAAGTTGCGCGCTTACCTCAACAAGGCCCAATCCAGTGGGCTGCCGGTGGTGGAGAAACGCCTAAACGGGAAGCTGATTCCGTACTATGCGCAACCGGTGGCGCTGAGTCCCTACGCCTTCTTACTGGATCAGCAAACCGCTAACCACTTTGTGTCGCTGCTGATGCCGGCCAATTCCGCCACGGCGGTCGACAGCCGAGAGATTGGCAACGAATCGATATACACGCTTGGGGATACGCGCATGACTCTGAACAGCTCGTCCAGTGTGATGCAGTACGAGGACCCGGGCAAGATTACCAAGAGTAAAAGTCTGGGCACGGCCTTGACCAAAGGAGAGGCGGCCATTTCGCAGCTGAATCTGCAGGGCATCACCTCGATGCATTACTTCAGCTACGATAAGGGCAGTCGCACCGTGAGCTTCCGGTCATATGCTCAGGGGCTGCCAATTTTCAACAGCCTGGATAACGGGCTGGTGCAAACGGTCAGCAGCGAAAGTGGTTTAACCACGACCTTCTCGCTGAACAATCTGACTGTGGCCATCCCAACCGCGCAGGCGTCCAAGACTCTGCCGACCACGCAGGACGTTTTGAATCAGCTGGCCACCGCCGGCTACGCGCAATCGACCATTCAAGACATTCGCCTGGGTTACTACTGGCGGCCGCAAAGCGCAAGCTCGCAGGTCGTGGACCTGACGCCGACGTACTTCGTTGAGCTCAATGGGCAGTACAAGCGCTACACCGAGTGGTTGACTCCGCAAACTGCGGAAAACCAGAACCAATCCGCCGCGCAGGCAATTCGCTAGAAAGGAGCAGGCTTATGGATTTTCGCCGCATCGAAATGATTTTTCTCTTCGTCTTCATCGCGCTGAATGTCTTCCTGGGGATCAGCTTCTTTCAAAGTCAGCAGGTCGATCTGGCAACGGACGCCGCCGGCACGACCGCGATTCTGGCAGACATCAAGCGCGATGACATCAAGCTGCCTAAGCTGAGCACCAGCACCGAGCGCGGCGCTTATCTGGCCAACACGACCCCGTCGCCGCTGCGCCAGGATGCCAGCCGCGTCAAGGGTCAGGAGCTGCACTTCAGCGACGTGAACGGCACCACGCTGACAGCGACTTTAGCCACTGCGCTGAACGTCAAGACCGACGCGGCGGCGCGGCTGCAGCGGTGGGTCGCGCGCGCTGACAACGTCGCGCATGGCAGCGCCTATGTTTACCAGAAAGACCTGTCCACCGCCACCAGCTACGTGTTCGCGCAAAAAATCAGTGGCCACCTGGTCAATGATCCGCACGCGCAGTTGACCCTTCACGTGAGCGACGGGCGCTTGACCGGGTACACGCAGACCTACCTGCCGAACCTGATCACCCTGCGCCAGGACGTCAACTTGTGCTCGGCCCAGGACGCGGTCACCACGCTGTACCGCGAAAACGAGATTACCAGCAACTCGAAGGTACTCTGGACGCGTCTGTCATACACCTACCTGCTGAACGCCAAGGGCAGCATCGTGTACGTGCCGGCCTGGTCGGTGGGCATCGAAAGTCAGGGCTCCAAGAACTTGACCGTGAAAAAAGTGAACGCCATCAATAAAACGGTGCTGAAAACACGCACCGAAGAATAACGCAAACCGCGGTGGGGTGGGGCAGCTCATCACCACCGTTTTTTGGTGGGCGAGCCCGCTCAGTTTAGCGCGGGTTGTTCGTATGGTACAATAGCCGCGAAAAGAGTGAGCAGAGTGACAGAAGATTTTGGCATGCGTGTGTCCGTTTTGGCCTCCAGCAGTTCGGGCAACGCAACTTACATTGAAACGCCTCAGCATCACGTGCTGATGGACGCCGGCCTGTCCGGCAAGAAGCTGAATGAGCTGCTGCACAGCATCGGCCGCGACCTCAAGGACATCGATTCGGTGTTTATTTCGCATGAGCACACCGACCACTGCCGCGGCGTGGGCGTGTTGGCCCGCAAGTACCCTAACTTGACGGTGTACGCTAACGCTCCAACGATTGCGGCGCTGCCGAAAAGCGTCGGCGTGCTGCCGCAGGATCAGATCCGCGTGTTTGACGAAGGGACCCAGCTCGATTTGGGCGACCTGGACGTTGAAAGCTTCGGGGTCTCCCATGATGCCGCGCAGGCGCAGTTCTACCAGTTCCAGCACGACGGCAAGCGCTTCGCCATCGTGACGGATACCGGGTACGTGTCCGACCGCGTCGAAGGCACGATCAGAGACGCTGACGCCTACGTGATGGAAACCAACCACGATTTGGAAATGCTGCGCGAGGGTCCTTATCCGTGGCCGCTGAAGCAGCGGATCTTGGGCGATTTTGGGCATTTGAGCAACGAGGACGGGGCCAACGCGATTATGGATGTGATCGGGCTGAAAACCAAGCGCGTCTACTTGGGGCACCTGTCGCCGCACAATAACATGAAGCCGCTGGCGCATGTGACCGTGGTCAACCTGCTGAAGGCGCAGGGCTTAGCTGTTGGGCATGACTTTCAGGTGCTCGACACCGATCCCGCCGTGGCCGATCCCTTATTTACCGTCGGAGCCTGAGCTTAAGGCGGATCATCGCCGAAAAAGCCCAGGCTTTTTCATACTTTCGTCAAACCAATCCCGTACACTGGTTTATGTAGAAAAAGAGAGGAAGGGTCATTATGGATAACCAATCACATCACTTTTCCGAAGAAAATCAGCAGCAGACCCCGCAGCCGCCAAAGCGGCGGTCGGGGATCAAGCAGCTTGCGCTGGTGGCGGTCGTGGCGGCCGTCGTCGGTGGTGGCGTGGGCGGCGGTGTCGCATACGGCATCATGAGCAGCAATCCAACCAACTCGGTCAACGAGGCCGTCAGCGAAGGCAAGCCCGGGACCACCAAGGTCTCTAACGTCAGCGTGAACGAAAGCAGCGCCAGTTCGTCGGCCTTCGCGAAGGTCAAAGGCGCCGTGGTTTCAGTTGTGAACATGCAAAAGACGCAGTCGACCTCCAGTGGCCTAGATGCCTTCGGTGACCTGTTCGGCGACTCCGGCAGCGATTCGAGCTCGTCAAGCTCAGACAGCGGCAAGCTCGAGGACGCCAGCGAAGGGTCCGGGGTCATTTATGAGAAAAAGGACGGCAAGGCTTACATTGTCACCAACAACCACGTGGTTGAGGGCTCAGACGCCTTGGAGGTCATTTTGGCTGACGGGTCTAAGGTCACCGCAAAACTAGTCGGCACCGATGAGGATTCTGACCTCGCCGTGCTGTCGATCGATGGCAGCAAGGTCGATACCGTGGCCAGTTTCGGTGATTCCAGCGCGATCAAGGCCGGGCAAACGGTCCTTGCCATTGGCTCGCCGCTGGGCTCCCAGTATGCGACCTCGGTCACGCAAGGGATCATCTCCGCCACCAGCCGCACCGTTGACGTCAGCGACGAGCAAACCGGCCAAGTGACCGGTCAGGCGACCGTCATTCAAACCGACGCCGCGATCAACTCGGGGAACTCCGGCGGCCCGCTCATCAACCTGAACGGCCAGGTCATTGGGATCAACTCGATGAAGCTGTCAGGCACCAGCAACTCGAACGCCACCATCGAAGGGATGGGCTTCTCCATTCCAAGCAACGAGGTCGTGTCCATCATCAATCAGCTGGTGGCCAACGGTAAAGTGGTTCGGCCGGCACTGGGCATCGAGGCGCGGGATCTTTCCAGCGTTTCGGCCAGCCAGCAGTCCAGTCTGCTGAAGGTGCCTGCCAGTGTGACCAACGGGGTCGTAGTGGCCGGCTTCACGTCGACCAGTATCGCCAAAAAGGCGGGGCTCAAGCAGTACGACGTGATCGTCGCCGTTGACGGCAACGCGGTGGACAGCGTCGCGACCCTGCACACCCAGCTTTACAAGCACGCGATCGGCGACACCATTTCCCTGACCTACTACCGCGGCAGCGACAAGAAGACAGTCAACGTCAAGCTGTCACAAACCACGGATCAGCTGGATGGCACCACCGGGAACGCGAAATAACTGAATTAGGGTGAGATCAGCCGCGCAGTGATGCGCGGTTTTTTGATGCGTTATTTTCGGCAATTTCCGGCAGTTGGACACCCAATGGCCAGGATTGTTCGGGTGAGGGTTGTCAAGTGTGAATTCGCCTTGAGGATAATCACACCCCTTGCCTGTGGATAACTCTGTGGATAGTGTTTATAACTCACTTTTCAGCCCGTGCACAGGCTTATCCACAGGGGGTCAAAAGCCGGTGGATAAACTTTTTTCTTTGTGAACCAAACGCGTGTACGGGCGATGAGGACGCGATTTTGGACGCCTCACTTTGTGAAATGCCGATGTTCAAAACCGTGGATAACTCCCGGCCAAAAATAAAGTGCTTGATTTTTCCGGGCACGAAATCTGGTATCAAAAAATGTTCTGAACACCAGCGCTAGGGTTGATCAAGGGGGTGATGTGGATAACTGCTGGGGATAGTTGGTGTAAGCCTGTGTGTGAAAGCAGCAATCACTAGTATTTGGTTAGTTATAATTGACAGGACGTGAACAAGCCGGTATGATGAAGACATAATAGTTGTGTTCAATCTAGTTGAAAGGGTGACCGATATGGAAATTACCATTACAGAGGCAGCAAAGGAATACTTGAACCACAAGCTCGTGCCGGGCGACCGTCTGTTCTTGGCGCTTGACGACGGCTCCAGCAAATACTCTAAGCTCGGCGGGACCTGTGCGATCGGCAACAAGTTTCAGTTGGTGATTGCGGACACCCCGGATCCAGACTATGCCGAGCCGCTGGCCAGCAATACGAAGTTAAACCTGACCACTGGGCCGCTTGAGCTGTCCTACCTCGGCCACGGCCTTGCGCTGGATTATCACAGCGGCATGCTGAACCTGCATGACGACTCCGGCGTGCTGGACGGCGCCGTCACGATCGACTTCGCCCAGCCGCTCCCGGCCGACGAACAGGCCCGCCGTGAGGAAATGAAGGCGCTCGGTGCAAAAGTTTGTTAACCCGGGCTGCGACAATGGCCGGTTTTAGCGGAGGACAACCGCAGCCAGCCATTCCCGCGTTGGCCAGCTGAGCGCGCCTACGCCTTGCCTAGCCCAACGCTTTTCTCACTTTATCTAATCTAACAAACAGTACAGCCCCAACGGTTCTGCTGGATCGTTGGGATTTTTTTCGAAAAAAGTTAGCACTCTGTTGACAAGAGTGCTAAGCCGTGGCATAATACTTTATGTAAACAAGGTAAGAAGCTAAAGCCCCGATCGACAGGCGAGCAGGTGTGAGCCGGACGGTTGCCAGGGCGGCTGCTTTCCCTGTTTGAACTAACCCAACAGACAATTATGAAAGGAAGTTTTGCATCATGGCTAATGAGATTATGAATCGTGACAACTGGTTGACGGATCCGTTCTTCGATGATCTGGGCGCGCGTTTCTTCGATCGTTTCATGCCTAGCGACACGAGCCGGGTGCTCAAGACTGACATTCAAGAAACCGACAAGAGTTATGTTGCCAAGGTCGATGTCCCGGGGATCGACAAGCAGGACATTCACCTGAATTATCAAGACAATGTGCTGAATATTTCCGTCAACAAGAAGGAAGTTAATGATCACGCCGATAACAAGGGCAACGTCCTGATGAGCGAGCGCAGCTACGGCGCCATGAGCCGCAGCTACCGCCTGCCGAACGTGGATGAGTCGAACATCAAGGCGCAATACGACAAGGGGGTTCTGACCATCACCTTGCCAAAACTGACCGAGCAGGAACAAGACCCTCACCAAATCGATATTGACTAATTAACCGCCTCTAACTGAATTACCGCCTCTATAGGAAACGGGTTGCCTCCGGGCAGCCCGTTTTTTTGGTGCCGCCGTTCAGCCATGGTAAATTGAGTTGAGCAAGAGGCGAAAAGCCCGGCTCACAGGCGATTTTTAAAGGTCTTGCCCAGCGTTTGCCGGCGCGTTACGGTATGATGATGGAAGAGGATACGGGGGAGAGACAGTCATGAAAGAAAAAAGCGAACTCAAGGTCACGGTGCCGGCTGGCGTCTATGCGCAGCTGCGCGGGGACTTGGAGACGCCCATGCAACTGACTATTAAAAATGATCGCATCGTGATCCAGCCGGCCCCAGCGGACCGCCTCCGGTCAGGGCGGCTGGCCTTTATCTGGCCGCTGTTGGTCAGCCTGGTGTCAACGGTGGCGATTTTTCTCTACTGGCTGCACATCGGGGTGCACGTGATCCCGATGACCGGGGATGTGTCGATCGCCAGTTTCACCATCGGTTTTGGGGTCGTGGGCGGCATCGCACTGTTTGCCGGCTTCTTTGTGCAGTCGCGCAACGATCCGGATAACCGGTTCTCCAAAGCCGTGTACTGGCGGAACTTCCCGGTGATCTTGCTGGCGTTTGCCATTATTTTGGGCATGGCCCTGCTGGGCACCTTTTGGGTGCTGGGCACGCTGTTTCCGGGGGCGACCTTTGATCCCTTCACGGCGGTGCTGCAGGTGCTGGTCTTTCTGATCTTGGCGAATGTGTTCATGGTGCAGATGGCGCTGCGGATCAACGCGGCTACGCTGTCCAGCCTGCTGACCATCGTGATCGTGTCGGGGGCGGTCATCTCGATGGCCTCAAACGGCAGCCGGCAGTGGTGGCAGCACAACCTGAGTTTTCTGGGCACTAAGCTGGCCTCAAACGCCTGGCAGTTCAACCTCACGCTGGTGATGACCGCGCTGGTGATGATCAGCCTGATCGACTACCTATTCGTGCAGTTGAACGCGCAGCACCGCAAGTCCTGGCGGCTGACGACGCTGCGGGCGTTGTTGACGCTGGCGGCGATCGATCTGGGCTGCATCGGGGTGTTCCCGAACAACGCGCAGTTTCACGTGCTGCATGACGAGATCGCGGGGATGCTGGTCACCATCATCTTGATTATCATCATCGGCTTGCGGTGGCTGTTGCCGGAGGTCTCCAAGGAATTTCTGTGGGCGTCGTACGCTATCGGGGTGGTCGAGTTTTTGATGAACATGGGCTTTCGAGTCTTCGGTTACCCGAGCCTGACCGCCTTTGAGATTCAAGGCTTCGCGATCGGCTTCGCCTGGCTGCTCTTTTTATTCAACCGGCTTCAGGCGCTGATCGCTGAGGGGACGGTCGCCTGGCCGATCGTCATTGAGTGTGAGCCAGACAAAGAAAATTCCCCGCGCAACTAACTGGACTTTCTTAATTAGAATGATTATAATTAAGCCTAGATAAAACAAGGGAGTGAGCGCGTTGAGAAATTATCGGCGGCTGTGGGCGGTGTTAACGGTCGGGATCGTGGCGTTGATCTTGGAGTTCGGGCTGCATCAGCCGACCTGGGCGCAGATCGTGATCACGGTCATTGGGGCGGCCATTGCCCTGTTGATGCTGTGGGACATGATTAAGACGCTGCGCAGCGGGTCGTTTGGCGTGGACCTGCTTGCCATCACGGCGGTGGTGGCGACGCTGGCCGTGAGCGAGTACTGGGCGGCGCTGATCGTCCTGTTGATGCTGACAGGCGGTGACGCGCTGGAGGACTTCGCGGCCACCAAGGCCAACTCCGACCTCAAGCAGCTGCTCGACAACACCCCAACCACGGCGCACCGGCTGGTGGCCGGTAAGCAGGAAGACATTTCGGTTGATGACGTCAACGTGGATGACATCGTGCTGGTCAAGCCGCAGGAGGTCGTGCCCGTCGACGGGGTTGTCACCGAAGGCAGCAGCATGGTCGACGAGGCCAGCTTGACCGGTGAATCCAAGCCCGTTGAAAAAAATCCCAAGGACGAGCTGATGAGCGGGACGGTCAACGGCGACAGCGCCCTGACCGTGCGCGTCACCAAGCGTGCCGAAGACAGCCAGTACCAGGGGATCGTGCAGCTGGTCAAGGAATCCGAAGCCCGGCCGGCGCATTTTGTCCGCATGGCCGACCGCTACGCCTTGCCGTTCACGCTGCTGGCGTATGTGATTGCCGGGGTAGCCTGGGCCGTCACCGGCAACCCGCTGCGCTTTGCCGAGGTGCTGGTCGTCGCGAGCCCTTGTCCGCTGATTTTGGCGGCGCCGGTCGCAATGGTGTCGGGGATGAGCCGCACCAGCCGCGCCGGGATTATTGTGAAGTCCGGGACGGCGCTCGAGAAGCTGTCTTCCGCTAAGACCGTGGCGTTTGATAAAACCGGGACGATCACGCAAGGCGTGCTCGCTGTCGATCAGGTGCAAGCACAGCCGGGCTTCGACCAAGCGCAGCTTCTGAAGCTGGCCGCCAGTGCGGAGCAGCAGTCGACGCACATTCTGGCGCGTTCTTTAGTCAGCGAAGTCGGCAGTGGCAAACTTTTGGCCGCCACCGCCGCCGAGGAAGTCACCGCAGAAGGGGTCCAGGCCACCGTTGACGGCAAGCTGGTCAAGGTCGGCAAGCCGAGCTTTGCCGGCACAGACGCCAGCGTCGATAGCACAGCGGTATACGTCAGCGTCGACGGCCAGTTTGCTGGCGTCATCACGTTCACTGACCGCATCCGGCCGGAAGCCAAGCAGACCCTCAGCGCCTTGCACGAACTCGGCGTTGAAAACACCATGATGATCTCCGGCGATAATCAGGCCATTGCGGATGATGTCGCGCAGCAGGTCGGGGTGGATAAAGTGTTTGCCGAGCAGCTGCCGGCAGACAAGATCAAGGTGCTGGATAACACGCCGAAAAACGCGCGGCCAGTCGTCATGGTCGGCGACGGGGTCAACGATGCGCCTTCGCTAGCGGTCGCCGATGTCGGCATCGCCATGGGCGCACACGGCGCCACAGCTGCCAGCGAAAGCGCCGATGCGGTCATCCTGCGCGACGACCTGACCAAGGTCGCCTGCGCGGTGATCATTTCGCAAGATACCATGCGCATCGCCAAGGAAGCCGTTTGGATCGGCATCGGGATCTGTACCGGCCTGATGCTGATTGCGGCGTTTGGGGTGATCCCGGTGATTATCGGCGCGATGCTGCAGGAAGTCGTCGACACCATCACCATTTTGTACGCGCTGCGGGCCCGCTCCGGGCGGCGCAACGCCGATATGTACGAGCCGGCCAAACCGGCCAAGGCATAACAAAACGCCGCTGCGAAAAAAGTTTTGCGGCGGCGTTTTTGCGTTTTCAAGCGGCAGCTAATTGCTGCTGAGGTGCGCGGAGTGGAAGTAAAAGTCCAGCCCCGGGTAGCTGTACACGGTCTGGGAGAAATTGAAGACCACGTTGTTATGCGTGTAATTGATCTGTGCCAGCGTCAGCAGGGAAGTGCCGGCGGCCAGGTTCATCAAGTCGGCCTTGTCGGGGCCCAGCGTGGTCAAAGACAGGAAATCGTCGGAGGATTCAGGATCGATGTCGTAAGTCTCCTTGATGAAGTCAAAAATCGAGTCATCCAGGGCGTCAGTCGAGATGAATGGAATCTGATCGCGCAGGTAGTACGCCTCTTCCAAACAGTACAGCACTGAGTTGAAGTAACGCAGGCGAATGATGCGCCACAGCTCGGTGTCGTCCTTGACCTTCATCGTTTGCGCCAGCGGGATCTCGCTGGCCTGCACGCGGTCAAAGGTGACGACCTTGGAGGTCAGCGGGCCGCGCTTGGCCAGCGACTTGCCGGCGCCAATCGAGAGGTTGATCGTCATCGAGCCCTGCAGCTGCACGTTGTTGATGTAGTAGCCGGAGCCCTGGATGCGGCGCAGCAACCCATGCTGGTAAACCACATCGATGGCGCGCCTGATCGTGTTGCGGCTGACCCCGTACTGCTTCATCAGCTCCTGCTCAGTCGGCAATTTGGTTTGATACTCTCCGGCCTGGATCGCCTGGAGCAGTTTTTCCGCGATTTCGTGATACATGAGTTGCCCCTCCCAACAAATTTTAAGTCATGGGACTTGTTTATTTCGTACCCACGTATTATTATAGCATTGTAGCAATGAAAGCGGTTAAACTTCTAGCCGCAAAATTTTATTCTCACACAAAGGGGAGTTTTAATTATGGCTGACAAGAAAACGATTATGTTGGTATGCTCTGCTGGTATGTCCACCAGCCTGCTGGTTTCTAAGATGCAAAAGGCCGCAACGGCCGAGGGTGTTGAAGCGGACATTTTTGCAACCGCTGCCTCCGATGCTGACAACGCACTGGCAACCAAGAACCCAGACATTTTAATGCTCGGGCCTCAGGTTCGTTACCTGCTGGGTCAGTTCCAAAGCAAGGTTGACGGCAAGCTGCCGGTTGAAGTCATCAACATGCAGGACTACGGCATGATGAACGGCGAAAAGGTGCTCAAAGAAGCCCTGTCATCAATCGAAAAGGCCGGCAAGTAAGCTGCGGTAAACCGCAACCGCTTTCTAGACTAATTGACACGGATGATTGGAGAATACAATGGCTGAAGAAGAACAAGATCAGAACATGGATGCGATCATGGGTCTCATTTTGAACGGCGGGAATGCAAAGAGTTCCGCGTTCGAAGCGATCCAGGCAGCGAAGAAGGGCGATTTTGAAACCGCCGATGCAAAACTCAAGGAAGCGGATGGCTTCTTGGTGGATGCGCACAACTCACAGACCAAGATGCTGACCGCCGAAGCAAACGGCGAGCACGCCAAGGTCACGCTGCTGATGGTCCACTCACAGGACCACTTGATGACCAGCATCACATTCCGCGATCTTGCGGGCGAAATTGTCGACCTATACAAGCGCCTAGACGGCAAACAGGTCGAGGACAAGTAATCTTTACATTGCAAGCGGCTGGAACAGCGATGTTCCGGCTTTTTTTGCAAGGTGCAAGGTGCGCAGGGTTCGCGAACTTAGCGGGATGGGTAGCCTAGCTCAGGGCATTGAAGCCGTACTTTGGCTTCGAGGCCCTGAGCGTAGCTAGCCACTCCCGCGTTGCGAACCCGGAGCCCAGTTAGGCAAGGTGCGCATGGTTCGCGCACTTAGCTGCGAACCCGGAGCCCGATTACAAGGTGCCCCGATTTCATGCACTTAGTTCCAATTACAGATAAAACGTGAGGAGTTTCAGACCAATGACAAAAGGATACAAAATGCCAAAAGACTTCCTGTGGGGCGGCGCGATTGCGGCGCACCAGGCGGAAGGCGGCTGGCAAGAAGGCGGCAAGGGACTGAGCATTGCCGACACCATGCGGGCCGGAGAAAACGGCGTACCGCGCATAGAGGATGACAAAGTCCTAGATGGCCAGATTTACCCGAACCACTGGGGTGTTGAGTTTTACTCGCACTACAAGGAAGACATCAAGCTGTTTGCCGAAATGGGGATGACGGCGTTTCGGACGTCCATCGCCTGGACCCGGATCTACCCGAACGGCGACGAGGCCGTGCCGAATGAGGCCGGTCTGAAGTTTTACGACGACCTGTTTGCCGAGCTCCACAAGTACAACATTGAGCCCATCGTGACCCTGTCGCACTTTGAAATGCCGCTGCACCTGGTCAAGGCCTATGGCGGTTTTGGCAGCCGCAAGGTCGTCGACTGCTTCACCAAGTTTGCCGAGACCTGCTTCCGCCGCTACCACAACCAGGTTAAGTACTGGATGACCTTCAACGAGATCAACAACCAGACGTCCTGGCGCGATCCGCACCCGCTGCTGCAAAACTCCGGCCTGATCTTGGGCAAGGACGACAACTGGGAAGAGAAAATGTTCCAGGCAGCGCACCTCGAATTTGTCGCTTCGGCGCAGGCCGTGCAAATCGGCCACGCAATCGACCCGAGTTTGCAGATCGGCGACATGATCGCCTTCAACCCGATTTATCCGCTGACCGCGCGGCCGGAAGATGTGATGTACTGCCAGCGCGCGATGAATTACCGCTACTACTTCGGCGACGTCATGGCGCTGGGTGAGTACCCGGCTTGGCTCAAGAAGTACTGGGCGAAAAAGGGTTACGACATTGGCATCACGCCGGCGGACGAGGCCATCATCAAGGCCGGCACTGCGGACTTTGTGGGCTTTTCCTACTACAACTCCGCCGTGGTCAAGTACAGCGACGACAATCCGGACATGGACTTCGACGAAGCCAAAAACGACACGAAGAACCCCTACGTGCCGCGCTCCGATTGGGGCTGGCAGATCGATCCGATCGGCCTGCGCTACAGTCTGAACTGGATGACGGCACGCTGGCACAAGCCGATGATGATCGTCGAAAACGGCTTTGGTGCCTTCGATAAGGTCGAAGCTGACGGCAGCGTTCATGACGACTACCGCATCAAGTACCTGGCCGACCATCTGCTGCAGGCGGAAAAGGCTGTCGCCGAAGACGGCGTCGACCTGCTCGGCTACTGCCCGTGGAGCGCCATCGATATCGTTTCCGCCTCCACTGGTGAAATGAAGAAGCGTTATGGCTTCATCTACGTCGATGCCGACGATCAGGGCCACGGCACGTGGAAACGCAGCCGCAAGGACTCCTTTAACTGGTACAAGCAGGTCATCGCAAGCAGCGGCGAGGATCTGTAAGCACTAAAATGCACGCCACTCGGTCATTGAGCGGCGTGCATTTGCGTTAAAATCATTCTCAGGCCTCTTTCAAACTCGACCTCAAGCCCTATGAGCCGACGCGCTTCACCCGGTAAACTATTGGGTGGAAGGGGCGAGTCAAATGAAGCGGGTCTGGTGTAACGTTTGCGGGTTGGGACTGATCATTGCGGTCGTGCTGTTTGGCTTGCCGCTATTTACCCGCAATCAGCCCACTGAGGCGGCGGGGATGCTTGACCGGTATAATCCCGTCGTCCCGGAAGAAACGGTGTACGTGGCCACTGGCGGCTGCTCTGTCGAGTGGGTCGCCAACCGCCACGGCGGCCGCGACTATCGCTACCGCCTGCAAAGCTACTCGCGCATGGGGACTGCCCGCCAGGTGCTGCTGCAAGTGACGGACGCGCCGCTGACGCCACACGCCTATCTGGCCGTTCGCACCAAAGGCCAAACCGTGCTTTCCTGGCACCGGGTCAAGGCCAGCGCGCTCCCCAGCGCTGCCCGCAGAAAACTAGCGCAGTGACCGCAAAAAACGCCCGAATCAAAATTTGATCCGGGCGTTTGCTGTAGGTACGATTAGTTAAAGCGCAGGCGCCACCGCACTGCCGGTCGCTTTTTCCGGCATCTCGGCGGTTTTGGCTGCGGCAATCTCGTCGCCCATCTGGTGGGCGCCAGTGGCCAGCAGCTTGAACTCATCGAGGCGGTCGGAGTTGGTGATTACCACGATGACTTCCGCCGAGTGGCCAGCGGCTTTGACGGCGGCGATGTCCATGACCGCCAAGGTGACGCTTGGGTCGACCGCGTCGCCGGGCTGCACGTGGACCGTGAACGGGGCGCCTTTCAGCGCAACCGTATCCAGGCCCATGTGGACCAGCACCTCGAGCCCATTTTGCATCCGAATGCCGATCGCATGCTTGGTGTCGAATACTGAAGTCACAGTGCCGACGACCGGTGAGTTGATGTGGCCGTCCTGAGGATCAACGGCGAACCCTTCGCCCATCATGTTCTGGGCGAAAACTTGATCTGGCACAGCGGCCAGTGGCATCACCTGCCCGGTGGTCGGGGCATAAAGGTAGTCGAACTGGATCGATTCGGCGTCCATTGCCAGCGGCTGGGCCGCCGGGGCTTCGTCTTCGTCGATGATTGCGCCGGTTGCTTCATCCACGGCTTCGATCTTGTTCAGCGCTGGCACCTTGCGCAGGACGAAGGTGAGCACAAATGGTACGGCTACGGCGATCACCATGCCGATGGCGAAGACGCCGATGAACTGACCGACAATCGACAGGATCCCTGGCAGGCCGCCGACTCCGATCGAGTAGGCGCGCACGCCCATGATGGTGACGAACATGCCGGCAATGCCTGAGCCGATAATGGCCGCGATGAACGGGTAAACGTACTTCAAGTTGATTCCGAACATCGCCGGCTCCGTCACACCCAGGTAGGCCGAGATGGTGGCCGGCACCGAAATGCCTTCCTCTTGCTTATTGCCACGGTGGGCAATCGCCACGGCCAGTGTCGCAGAGCCTTGCGCAATGTTGGACAGGGCGATCATTGGCCAGAGGTTGGTCGAGCCGTAAGTGGAAATGAGCTGGGCGTCGATCGCCAGGGTGGTGTGGTGCAGCCCGGTGATCACGACCGGCGCATACAGCAGCCCGAAGGCCAGGCCGAACAGCCAGCTGAAGTTGCTGGTCAAACCGGCGTTGACGATGGCGGAAAGGCCATCACCGACCCACCAGCCGAAGGGTCCGAGGACCACATGGGCGACCAGGATCGTCGGCAGCAAAGAGAAGAACGGCACGAAGATCATCGAGATCGCCTGTGGGATGTGCTTGCGGAAGAAGCGTTCCAGGTAGACCAGCATGAAGCCGGCCAGCATCGCGGGGATGACCTGCGCCTGGTAGCCGATCATGTTCACCTGCGCGAAGCCGAAGTCCCAAAACGGGATCTTGCTGGCGGCCGTGCTGCTCACAGCGTAGGCGTTGAGCAGCTGCGGCGAAACCAGCGTGATCCCGAGGACGATCCCCAGAATCTGGGTCGTGCCCATTTTGCGGGTGATCGACCAGGTGATCCCGACCGGCAGGAAGTGGAAGATTGCTTCACCCGGCAGCCACAGGAAGGCGTTCACGCCCGCCCAGAACTGCGACTGTTCAACGATCGTCGCGCCGCCGAACTGGACGCCTTCGAGAATGTTGCGGAAGCCGAGAATCAACCCGCCGACGATGATGGCCGGCAGCAGCGGCGTGAAGATTTCGGCCAGCGTCGCGACGGCGCGCTGGATCACATTTTGGTGCGTCTTGGCAGCGGCTTTCGTCGCTTCCTTGCTGGCGCCGCTCAGGCCAGAAACAGTGGTGAAGTCGTGGTAGAAGTCAGGGACTTCATTGCCAATGATCACCTGAAACTGCCCGGCGTTGGTGAACATGCCGCGCACGGCGCCGATTTTTTCAATCGCGGCCTTGTTTGCCTTGGCGTCGTCTTTCAGAACGAACCGCATGCGCGTGGCGCAGTGCATGAACGACGTGATATTGTCAGCACCGCCGAGGGCCGTGAGAAGCTGCCTGGCGTCGGACTCATATTTACCCATAATAGCCTCCTTGAATGAAATATTGATAACCTAGGTTAATTTTAGCTTATCGTAGTGGAGTCAAATGAGGCAACTAATAAGGGTAGCGGCGAGATTAAAGGACAATAGTTATCGCCATGTCCTTTAACCGCAGACAAAAAAATAGCGCCGCGAACGGCGACGACGCAGCGATCCCTTAATAAACGAAATCCAAGATGAGCCAGCCCATGCCGGCGAGCACGATTAGGCCGATCACGTTGAACACGAGGAAGCCAATCAGGAATTTGCCGGCGTGATGATTGCCCCAGGTGGCGTATTCTTTGTAGACCAGCAGGTTGCACATCGAGCCGACGACAGAGCCCAGGCCGCCGATGTTCGAGCCCAGAAACAGCGCGGCGGCGTAGTTGGTGAATTTACCGATCAAAACCGTCGACGGGACATTGGAAATCAGCTGGCTGGTCAGAATCGAGGTCAGGAAAACGGAGTGCGCGGAGCTGACCAGCCCCGAGATCAGGTCGACCACCCAAGGCATCTGCTGCAGGACGGACACGATGACGAAGAAGCCGGCGAAGGTCAAGACAATCGCGTAGTCGACTTTCTTCATGATCTGTTTGTTGTACAGCACCGCCAGCAAGATCGCGGCGATGGCGCCGACATAGGAGGGGATGACTTTGAGCACCCCGGCGAAGATGAATAGCGCCACGATGGCCGTGATCACGGTTGGCCGAGTCTGGATGTGAATGTCCTGAAACCCGACTGCCGGCAGGGGAATCTTTTTAACGAAAACAGTGAAGCCGAGCAGCAGGATAATCGAGGCGATCAAGAGCGGGATCGACCAGCTGAAGAACTGGCCGATGCCAATGGTGTAGTGGCTCATCAGAAAAATGTTGTGGGTGTTCCCAAACGGGGTGAAGGCACTGCCGAAGTTCGCCGCCATGCCGATCAGCGTGACCGGCAGGATCTCGGGCAGCTTGTATTTCTTGGCGATTTCAAGGTACAGCGGAATGAGGGTGATCACCGTGACGTCGTTGGTGAGAAACATGGCGGCGACGATGGCGAGCCCCAAAAACATCAGCAGCAGCTGGCGTGAATCAGCAGCCAGGCTGGTCAGCCGGTAGGCAAAATAATCAAGGACATGCAGGTACTCGAAGATCTGGATGACAGTCATCATCCCGAGAATCGACCAGAGCGTATCGAAGCTGATGTCTTCAAGCTTCGGTCTGGCCGCGAACAAGCTCAGCACTACTAGGAACGCGGTGATCTGCAGCACCCGGTCCTTTGCAATGTTTTTGATTACAGTCATAAGTTTACACACTCCAAAAATGACTCAACGCTTCTATTCTGCGCTTATTTCGCAGGTCGTACAACGGGCGCTGTGTAAAACTCATGTAAATAGCGAACATTGAAAAAATGGGTGGTGAAGGTTAAATACGTGTAAGAAACGGCAACAAAAAGCTGAAAAACCGGCATTTAGATTTTTCATACCATGAATGGTCGGCCTGAATTATGTCATGGGTGGTGTGTAAAAAGCATCAAATAAATCGTTACATTGTCCTTGCTTGATGAACACAGCGCGCCGTTTTGAGGCGAGCGGATTTCGGGTATACTGGGCCTGAGAGGTGAAGCGGATGAACATCAAAGTGATAGGGGTTGGCAAGCTCAAGGAGAAGTACTTCAAGGACGGCATCGCCGAATACCGCAAGCGGCTGGATAAGTTCGCCAAGGTGCAGATCGTCGAAGTCGCCGACGAAAAAGCCCCGGAGTCGCTGTCCGAAGCTGAGATGGCGCATGTCAAAGAAGTTGAAGGCGAGCGCATCCTGGCCAAAATCAAGGACAAGGAGTGGGTCATCGCGCTGGCCATTGAAGGCAAGCAGCGGGCCAGTGAGGTCTTCGCTAAGGAGCTTGAGGACTTGGGCACGTACGGCCATTCCGATATCACCTTCGTCATTGGCGGTTCTTTGGGCCTGTCGCCGGCCGTGATGAAGCGCGCCAATGACACCCTGAGCTTCGGCAAGCTGACCATGCCGCACCAGCTGATGCGACTGGTGCTCATGGAGCAGATCTACCGAGCGTTCATGATCCAGATTGGGAGCCCGTACCACAAGTGATGGCCGCCTTTTTGACCAGTGGCGGCGCGGCAATGAGCTGCGCTGCTGCTGTTGGTTTGGCCGGCAGTTATTTCTTTTCACTGCCGTCGGGGTTTTCTTCGATCGTAATCATCTTATGGGTCTTGTTGTCGTAAACGCGTCGGATCGAGCCGGTTGCATGCCGCCACTTGAGCTGTTTGCCGTTCTTGTCATAGATGACGGTTTCGGACTCGGCCCGATGCGCTGGGCGCAGTTGGTGAACCGAGAACCCGGCGATGCCAATGACGCAAATGCTGCTGATAATTGCGGCTGTTAGTCGTTTTTTCATGTCTTTTCCTCCATCGTTTAATGGGTGCCGTCCATCCAATCAGCGTATCAGGACAGCAGTAAAATCCAGTGGGTGGGCGGTAATGATTCGCTGAGAAGGCTGGTGTGGATTGCTCAGGCAGTTATCACGGTGGCCTAAGATTTTTATTGGGGAACATGACACATGAGCGGTGAGCCTTGTAATCTCTGCCGTAACCGCTTACCATTTATTGTGACGAACGACTATAGCTCGCCCGAAAATACCTATTGGAGGGATTATTTTGGCTAATACAGAAGATCTAGAGAGAATTTTTAACGCCTCATCACAAATCGCGGTCGCGACATTGACCGAAGACGGCACTGCGCCTGACGTACGCATTGTCTTGGGTGTTTACGACAAGGTCAACAACCAGGAGCTGTTCATGACGGCCGCGAACGCGGAAAAGGTTGCGGAAATCAGCAAGCACAGTCAGGCATCGTTTGCGACGCCGCAGTTTGGCAGCAACGATGTGGCCCGTGTCCGCAAGGCAACGGTACAGAAAATCGACCCAACGCCGGAGCAGCTGGCTTTGTACAACGCGAAGTACCCACAAACTGCGAAGTACGCCGCCCACTCCGACTTCTTCGCCCTGAGCTTTAAGCAGGCGGAAGTCACAATCGGCGGGGAGAACTCGACAGTCGAGGTTGCGGATTAACACCGCAAGTTCTGAACCAAGTCGTTGGGTCGGCTGAGCTAGTCTAACCGCCATTCGTTGGCTTTCTCTCGGGACTCACCCATGTTACACTTTAGGTATAGAAAAGGCGGCGTGCCATTCCGCGCGTCGCCCTGCAGACCGCTGAAGACGGTTGGCATTTAGTTTGAATAGTCGAAGACCGCTAAACCTCCTGCCAGAAGTTTACTAGCGGTCTTTTTTGTGCTTTGACACCAGTGACGAAGTAGTCACGCTGTAACCGTTGACATTGCTTGCCACTCCGCTAGAATTACCGGTATTGACGCATGCGGAGGGGCTTATGTTTTCTTTACTGTTGGGGATCATCTATTTGGCATTTATCAGCCTGGGCCTGCCGGACTCGCTGATCGGAGCCGGGTGGCCGGCGATGCACACGCAGCTCGGCGTGCCGACCAGCTATGTCGGCATCATCACCATGCTGATTTCGGCGGATACGATCATTTCAAGTTTGCTGTCGGATCGGCTAACGCGGCGATTCGGGGCAGGCAGGGTCACGGCGGCCAGCGTCGCGACCACGGCTTTGGCGCTGTTTGGCTTTTCGCTGTCGCCCAGTTTCATTTGGCTGTGTGTCTGGGCGGTGCCGTACGGGCTCGGCGCCGGCGCGGTCGATGCGGCGCTAAATAATTACGTCGCACTGCACTACAAGGGTCGGCAAATGAACTGGCTCCACTGCTTCTGGGGCGTGGGCGCGGCGATCAGCCCGAACGTGATGAGCTTTGCGCTGACTCACCAGCTGGGCTGGCAGGCAGGCTACCGCATCATCGGCATCATTCAGGTCGTCTTGACCTTTATCTTGATCGCAAGTCTGCCGCTATGGGCCAAGCCCCAAACCCCGGCAAGCGGGAAAACCGCCAGCGCGCCGCTAAAAATCCGCCAGCTGTTGCGCCTGCGCGGCATCAAGCAGGTCCTCGTGGCCTTTTTCGCATACTGCGCGCTCGAGGCAACGGCCGGCATTTGGGCCGCCAGTTACCTGGTTCAGGCCCGCGGGGTCGCAGTCACGACGGCTGCCCGGTTCGCCGCGCTGTTCTACATTGGGATCACAGTGGGCCGGTTCTTGTCCGGAATCATCGCCGATCAGCTGGGCGACCGGCACATGCTGGGACTGGGGACGGGCATCATGTTGGTGGGCGTGCTGCTGATCCTCTTGCCGCTGCCCGTGATGGCCGCGCTGGTTGGTCTTGTGGTCTTTGGCGTGGGGTGTGCGCCCATCTACCCGACGATCATTCACGAAACGCCGGCCTCGTTTGGCGCAGATCAGTCGCAGGCGGTGATCGGGCTGCAAATGGCGTCGGCCTATGTCGGTTCCACCTTTGCGCCGCCGCTGTTTGGCCTGCTGACCGGCGCAGTGTCCATCGGGCTGTATCCCGTGTACATTTTGGTCTTCACGGTGCTGATGGCCGGGGTGCTGATTTGGCAGACGCGGCTGATGCGCGGGAAGACTGCGGAATAGAAGAGAAGGTGCTCAGATGCCCATCAAGTTAAGTGCGGTCAGCGAAGCCATCGAGATGACCGATGAAGAATTAGAGTTCTTGTACGATCGCGAAGCGGGAACAATCATCCCGGTTCCGGACGATGACGACGAGGCGGAGGCCCTCTTTGAGGCCGATGATGATGAGCGGTATGTCGCGCTGCCGACACAATATGACCGAGACGATTACCAGCTTATGGTTCAATTTACCGCCAGGGTCGCAACAGGGGTGCAGCGCCCTCAATTTGAGCGTGCGCTGCATGGTCGTGGGGTCTTTAAACGGTTTCGCCGCGTCCTTGAGGCGGCCGGACTGCTTGACCGCTGGTATGAGTTTCAAGCTGCCGCGTACCAGGAACAGGCTCGGCAGTGGTGCCAGGCTAATGACATTGCATATGTCGAGTGACGCGACCAGTGGTGGGAATCTTTTCTATTTCTGGATCAAGTGCCCGCCGTTCTGGTAGTACAATAAGCCTATTCTTGAATGCGCGGCGAAGTGCCGACAGAGCGGAGTGGCAATTATCGAAAAAAATGACAATTTAATCAAAACTCGCCTTCGCGGGCACGGCTGGCTTGCGGTCTGGGGACCGGGTCTCTTGGTCATGCTGGCCGACACGGATGCCGGCTGTCTGATCACGGCGGCCCAATCCGGCGCGCAGTGGGGCTACACCATGGTGCTGCCGCAGCTGGTGCTGATCCCGGTCTTGTTCATGGCCCAGGAAATGACCGTGCGCCTGGGTATCATCACTCAGGAAGGCCACGGCACGCTTATCCGGAAGTACTTCGGGCGCGGCTGGGCGTGGCTGGCGGCGGTGACGTTGGGGATTTCCGCCGTCGGGGCGCTGTTGACTGAGTTCATCGGCATCGCCGGGGTTGGTGAACTGTTCGGGGTGTCAAAGTGGATCACCATTCCAATTGCGACGGCGTTTCTGGTCGGCATCGCCTTTTTGGGCGAATACCGGCGCGTGGAAAAAATCGGCGTGATGGTCGGCCTCGCCGAGTTCGCCTTTGTCATCGCGATGATCATGGCCAAACCGCAGCTCGGCGACCTGATGCGCGGGCTGGTGACCGTGCCTTGGCGTAATAGCAGCTATGTGTACCTGGTGGCAGCCAACGTCGGTGCGGTCATCATGCCCTGGATGCTGTTTTACCAGCAGGGCGCGGTGGTCGACAAGCACTTGACGGCCGCCGACATTCCGCAGGAGCGGCGCGACACCGCCGTTGGCACCTTAATCACGCAGGCCATCATGATCGTGTTCATCGTGACTTTCGCTGCGACCGTCGGCAAGCACGGCGGCAGTGAGGCCTTCGCGACGGTGGGCCAAATGGCGGCTGCGCTGGCGCCGTACCTCGACGAGCTGCCCGCCAATCTGCTGATTGGCACCAGTTTGCTGGGCGGGTCGCTGGTCGCTGCCCTGGTGGTCGCCTTGGCCGGCACCTGGGGCTTGACCGAGGTGCTCGGCTGGCCGCACAGCCTCAACGAGCCGTTTAACCGCAAAAGCGCTGGCTTTTACCTGATTTATATCGGAGCGCACGTGATTGGCGCGGTGCTGGTGCTGGCGAACATTCAGCTGGTGGATCTGGCAGTCACGGTTGAAGTGATCAACGCGCTGCTGGTCCCGATCGTGCTGGGCTTCTTGTTGCTGCTGGAGGCCAAGGCGCTGCCAGATCAGTATCGGATGCACGGCTGGTACCGGGTGGTTGCCACGACCTTGTGTCTGCTGGTGATGGCTTTTGGGCTGTACATGGTCGGGCCGATGACGCACTTGTGGTAGTGTTTTGAGGCATTAGACATCAAAACCGCATCAATCGGGCACGCCCCTAAACTGCAGGGTCGACCCGGTTGGTGCGGTTTTTGCCGCTTGCTAGAAGAACAGGTAATACAGTCCGCTGAGGCCGATGAAGCCGTAAATCAGCGGCTTGATCTGCGCCAGATCCCACTTGGCGGCTAACCGCGTGGCGAGCAGAGTACCGAGGGTCGCCGCGATGATTCCGCCGAGGATGTAGGGGATAAGGCTGACCGTGATGATGCCGCTGGCCACCCGCACGCTGGTGATGTATATCGTGTCGAGCAGGAAGAAGCCCTGCAGGTTGCCCATGTAGGTCGGCACCGAAGTCGACAGCGAGAGAAAATACAGCGCCATCAGCGGGCCGCCGATGCCAAACAGGCCGTTAAAAAACCCCGAGATGATCATGAAGGCAACGGCGATGTACCAGGGGTAGCGCCGGTCGCCGGCAGTTTTGGCGAGGATGAAGTACAGCGCCAGCGCAACCAGCAGCACGCCCAGCAACAGCCGCAGCACATGCGTGTCCAACACTTTGCCGAGGCGGACCGACCAGGTGGCGACCGCTGCGTAGATCAGAAACGGCCCAATCACTTGCTTGAAGTGAAAATCGCGCCGGTAGCGCCACGCCAGGCTGGCGGTACAGCTGAGCATGACCAGGCCGCCCAGCCCGGCGGCTTCGGCGATGGGCAGGATTGCCGGAAAAAAGATCATCATGATGATCACCGACCCAAAGCCGGTGATGCCTTGCACGAGCGCCGCGAAAAACGCGGGGATGAGAATGAGCAGCCAGTCCACGAAAAAGCCTCCTAACACCGATAGTTTCAGTGTGGCCAAGTCGCGTGGCACTGTCAATAGGCGTCAAGGCGGCCGTGTGTTCACGTGTGGGTTGCAACTGTCTGCCATCGTGGTACAGTAAAACTATCTTTTAAACTAAAGCGAGGTAAACGACATGACATATGACTTGAAGCTCAGCGAAGCAGACCTGCAGATGATCGAGGACTGCCACTCCAAGAACCCGTCCATCATCAAGGCGTGTGAAGAGGCCCGCAAGGCCGCAAAGTAACTCCTGATCAATCATGATGAGCCCAAAAGCAGCGGCCCCGCGCCAGGCGAACAATCGCCTGACGCGGGGCCGTTTTGTCATTGGGTATTTACCGTCAGCAGGACATCGTCTGCGCTCAAGATGGTGCTGGGCGGCACCGGGATCTGCGGCCGGCCGGCGCGAATCAGCGCCAGCACCTCGAGCCCGGCCGTGCGGCGGATGTCCGCCTCGGCTAGGGTCTTGCCCACCCACTGAGGGTCGGGCCGGCGCTCGGTGATGTCAACGCCTGGAATCTGGTCGAGCACGCCGAGGATGTTGGCGTTGACCAGCGTGTGGGCGATTTTTGCCCCCATTTCCACCTCCGGCAGGACGACCTGGTCCGCCCCGATACGGCTGAGGATTTTGGCCTGACGGGCGTCGAGGGCCTTGACCACGACCCGCCGGCAGCCGCGCTCCTTGGCCAGCATGGTGGCCATGACGCTGGCTTCGAACTGCTCGCCCATGGCAAACACGGCCACGTCGAAGTGCTCGATGGCCACGCGCGCCAGAAACGCGTCGTCGCTGGCGTCGCCCACCACGGCCCGGTCGACCCAGTCGGCAACGGCCTCGACGCGGGCCAGGTTGCGGTCCGCGGCCAGAATCTCGACGTCATTTTCCGCCAGGTGAGAAACGATACTGGTGCCGAAGCGGCCGAGCCCAAAGATGGCAAACGAGTGAGCCTGGGCGATTGTCATGGCGCTCTCCTTTCTGATTCAACCAACGAAAAGCGTGGCGGCAGGGTAGTCGACGGTGTGCGCCGCGCGCGTTTGCCGCGCGGTCAAGGCGATGGCCAGGGTCAAAGGCGACAGGCGGCCGATGAACATGCAGGCGGCGATGATGAGCCGCCCCGCGCTGCTCAGGTGCGGCGTGAGGCCGGTGGTGAGGCCGACGGTGCCAGTCGCGCTGGTCGCCTCGAAAATCAGGTCGAGTAGCCCCGGCTGAAACGCGCTTTGGGCCTCGGTAAAATGCAGCAGCAGGACCGCCGCGGCAACCACCGCAAACAGCGCGAAAAACACGGCCAACGCACGCTGCAGCAGTGCCATCGGAATGCGCCGACCAAAAATCACGATGCCGAGGCGCCCGCGCAGGCCGGACACCACCGCCGCGGCCAGCAGGGCCAGCGTGATGGTTCTGACGCCGCCGGCCGTGCCCGCCGGCGAGCCGCCGATGAACATCAGCCCGCAGGCAAGCAGCTTGCTGAGGTCGCCCAGCTGGCTTTGATCCAGCGTCGAAAAGCCGGCGGTGCGCAGGGTGACGGACTCAAAAGCCGCCGTCAGCCACTTCTGCGGGGTGGCAAGTTCACCCAGGGTGCCTGGGTTTCCCCATTCCAGCAAGGCAAACAGCCCGGTGCCGGCGCCCACCAAGATCAGGCTGGTGAGGCAGACCAGCTTTGCGTTGACGCTGAGGCGGCCGCGCCGGTGAAGCGGCGTGCGGCCTTTTTGGCGCAGGCGCTTAAGCTCGTACAGAACCGGAAAGCCCAGCCCGCCGAGCGTGATCAGTGCCATGACAGTGAGGCTGATGAGCCAGCTGCCCTGAAAATCGGCCAGCGAATTCATGCCGATAATGTCAAAACCGGCGTTGCAAAAGGCTGACACCGCGTGAAAAACGCCGTACCACAGCGCCTCGCCCATGCCGTAGCCGCGGTTTGCCGCAAAAAAGCCGAGCGTGAGCAACAGCGCGCCGGCGCCTTCGATCACGAGCGTGTAGCGCAGCACCTGACGGACCAGCCGTCCCATGCCGCCCGGCGCGTCCTGGTTGAACAGAGTTTGGATGGCCAGGCGCTGGCGGAGCCCGATGCGCTGGCGAAACAGGAGCAGGCTGCCGGCGACCACGGTGATAAAGCCGATGCCGCCAAGCTGAATCAAGGCCAGGATCACCAGCTGGCCAAACAGGGTCCACTGCTGCATCGTGTTGACCACCACGAGCCCGGTCACGCAGCCGGCGCTGGTGGCGGTGAACAGCGCAGTGAGCCAGCCGACCGATTGGCCGGTTTGGCTGGCCCACGGCAGCGCCAGCAGCGCGCTACCGATGCCGATCATTGCGGCGAAACTGACCAGGATTGCCTGCGGGGCGGAGAGGTGCCAGTGTCGTTTGCGCATCGCGGACTCCTTTCGAAAGTCGTTACCTTAACCTTAGCAAAGCGTCAAGGGAAAAGCATCGCGGACGCCTTGGCTTGTGCTATATTGAAACATAATTGGGCACAAAGAGGGGCGAATTGTGGCACAGCAAAGCAGCATTTCCCGGCAGCCGCCGGCATTCAAACTCATGGCACTGGGGTCGTTGGGCACGGGGTTTGCAACGTACGCAGTCAGCGCCATCATGATCTTGTACCTGTACGAGCCGCTGCACTTGGGCGGGCTCGGACTGGATCGCATCACGGCAACGCAGATCATGGCGGTGTTCTCCTCTTTGGGCTACGTGGCTGGGATCGCGGGCAGTTACGCGGCCGACCGGCTGGTGGGCCTGCGCAAGCCTTACCTGTACGGCACGCTGCTGAAAATTGTCGCCATCGCGCTGCTGGCCGTGCCGCGCGGCGGGCGCGCGTTATTTTTCGCCAGTCTGGTCCTGCAGGTGGTCGCGTCCGGGGTGACCGGGCAAAGCCTGAACGCCTTGGTCGGTTTGATTTACCGCGATCGCGGAATGATGCGCAGCACAGCGTTCACGCTGCTTTACATCGTCTCAAACATCGGCGCTGCGGGTCCGGTCATCACCGGCGCGGTGGCGGTGCGCTTCGGCTACCACGCCGGGTTTCTGGTGGCCGTGTTCGTCCTGCTGGTAACGACGGTGCCGTACCTCATCCTGAATCACCGCTTTCTCGGTGATTTGGGCGTGGCGGTGCCGGATCCCTTGCGCGCCAGTGAACGCCGGCAGCTGGGCCGGCGGGTGCTGATCGGCACCTTGTTGGCGGCCGCGTTGATTGGCGGCACGCTGAAGCTGGGCTGGCTCACCGCTAGTCGCTTTAGCAGCGCCGTCGGCATCCTGGGGATTGTTCTGCCGGTATGGTATCTGGTCACCATTGTGCGCAGTCCCAAGGTCCAGGCGGCCGAGGCGCGGCACGTCAAAGCCTATGGGCTGTTTCTCATCGGCAACAGCATCACGATGCTGGTGTACGGCCAGGCGACGGGGATATTGTCGCTGTACACGCTGGATCAGGTGAACCTGAACGTGTGGGGACTGCACCTGTCGGCCGCTAGTTTTCAAACCATTCCCGCGGTCCTGGCGGTGCTGTTTGGCACCGTGATCAGCGGCGTATGGGCGCGGCTGGGGCGGCGGCAGCCCAGCGCCAGCCGAAAATTTGGCCTGGGCATGCTGTTTTGGGGGGCCGGGCCGCTGTTCATGATCTTGCCGCTGCGCCTGTTTCCGCCGAGCGTGAAGGTGTCGCCGCTGTGGATCGTGATGTTCTACGTCCTGATTATCGCAGGTGAGACCCTGACCTCACCGATCGGTACGGCGCTGGCGAGCCAGGTGGCCCCGGCCGCGTTTGTGACCCAGATGATGACGGTGTTCACGCTGTCGCAGGCTGCCGGTTCCGGCCTGTCGGCGATCGCCGCAAACTTTTACACGCCAGGACACGAGTCCGGGTATTTTCTGGTCATCGGCGCCCTCGCCGTCTTGTGGGGGCTGTTCATGCTGCTTGCGGACCGGCGGATCACAGTCGGACTTGAGGGGTAAAATTGTTTGTTAACCCCATTGTATAGTTTGCCTGTTTTCGTTAAACTGTTTGAGACTAGGAAGGTGCTAGTCATCTCAAATGGCGCTTTCTCCCCCGAGCGGCGCAATGGCGACTGGCCGGCACCGGACCCGGCCAGTGGCCCTCATGGCTTAAGACCTCGCTGCCGCGATGCAGACGAGGTCTTTTTACGATCGAGGACAAAAAAATACCCTGCCGAGGTGGCAGGGATGGGGAGGCTTACTTGATTGGACCGCCGCGCTTGGCAATGATTTCCTTGCCGAACGGACTGTCGTAGACTGCGTCGAGCTTGGCCTGAAACTGGTCACGCGGGATGGCTTCGCCGAACAGCGGGCTGCCTGGCTCCAGCACCAGGCCAAATCTTAAGGGCCCGAGGTCGAACGGGTCAAAGCCGAACGCGGTGAGGACTTGTTTGACCAGCGGCCGAATGTCGTCGTGGTCAGTGGCGAAGGCCATGGCCCGCGGCACGTCCGGATGACGGTCGACTTCGATTTCCAGGTCGTGGTAGCCCATGTGGTTGAAGGCTTTGGCCACCTTAGCGTCCTTGAGCCAATCTTGGATGACCTCGGAGCTGGAACGCGTGAAGTCGGAGATGCTGTTGTGGGTTCCGTCGACTTCCTTCCAGTAGTTGGTCGCGTCAAGGACGACCTTGCCGGCAAAAGCGGCGGGGTCCAGGTCCTTGTAGCGGCTCAGCGGAATGGCCAGGATAATGACGTCGGCCTTTTTGACCACATCGGCCGAGGTAGCGCTGACTGCGCCGGGGGCCAAGGTATCAATGACCCACTTTAGATCCGCGACCGAATGGGTGCTGCCAATCATGGTCGGTAAGCGGCGGCTGGTGGCGATGCGCGCCAGCGTGGAGCCGAGCTTGCCGGCGCCGAGAATCCCGATTACTGGCTCTGTCATTTTACTCGCCTCCCAGCAGTTCTTTGACCCGGGGAATGACCCGCTCGCCAAAGTTGCGAATGGTGGCTTCGCGCTGGCTGAGCAGCTGACCGCCGGTGCCGTAAACCAGGTCAAAGCGCTTCATGTCCAGCGCCTTCATGTTATGCGCGATTTTCTGGGCGACCTGCTCCGGCGTGCCGACGTAGTACGAGCCCTTGTCGATTTCAAACTCGAAGCGGTCGCGCGTCATTGGCGCCCAGCCGCGGTCGATGCCGATGCGGTCCATTTCGGCCTTGATGTACTTGAAGCCGACTTCCACCGCCTCTTGCTCGTCGTCTAAAATGATGCCATGGGCGTGCATGCCAAGCGGGTGCTCCGGCTTCTTGAACTGCGCGGCGGCCTTTTTGTACAGGTCCACATACGGGCGGAAGCGAATCGGCTCGCCGCCGATGATGGCGATGACGACGGGGATGTCGTAGGCCACGGCGCGAATGATCGACTCCGGCGAGCCGCCGACGGCCAGCGAGGTCGAAATGGTCTCACCGCTCGGGAGCTTCGGGTAAACCGTGGTGTCGGTCAGCTTCTGGGTGTACTTGCCGGTCCAGTTCATCGGCTTGCCTTCCAGCAACTTTTGCCACATCGCGATTTTTTCCTCAAACAGGCCGTTGTAGTCTTCCAGGTTGAAGCCAAACAGCGGGAAGGATTCCGTGAATGAGCCGCGGCCCAACATGATCTCCTCGCGGCCGTGGCTTAGCCCATGCAGCGTGGAAAAGCGTTCGAAGACGCGCACCGGATCGTCAGAGGACAGCACGGTCACCGCGGTGCCCAGTTTGATGTTTTTGGTCACGGCGGCCATTGCGCCGAGCACCACCTCGGGACTGGAAATGGCGAACTCCGGGCGGTGGTGCTCGCCCAGCGCAATGCGGTAAATGCCCAGATCATCAGCCAGCTTGGCCTCCTTGATCACCTGGCGCAGGGTTTCATCGCCGTTTAGTGGGGTGCCGTCATCCTGGAATGCCAGGTCGCCGAATGTGTCGAGTCCAAACTCATACTTTGTGTCAGTCATAGTTGCGCCTCCGATTGCTTACTTTTTGTAAGTTTAAATGTATCGTACCTGCTGACGAGGCAAAAAGCAAGTCTTTGGCGTGATTTTTTCCTGACCGGCCCCGTGGGTTATAATTGCGTCAACCTAGGTGCGGTGAAAGGGGCTGTTTCACGTGAAACGAAGGTCGAAGATTTGGCTGGGCGTGCTGATTGGGTTGGTGCTGCTGGTGGGCGTCGGCTGGGGCGCGCTTGAGGCGACCATGCACCAGCCCAGTCCCGCAGCGGCACAGGCCGCGCGCAGTGCCGTCAAGACGGACTACGGGCTGGCGTTCAAGGCCAAGCACCCGGCAGGCGCCGGGGTGCTCTTTTATCCCGGGGCACTGGTCGCGCCGGCCAGCTACAGTATTTGGGCTAAGCGCTTAGCCGCCTCAGGGACCTCGGTGTACATTGTCCGCTTTCCGCTCAACTTGGCTGTGCTGCGCGGCAACCAGGCCGACCGGGTGCTGGCAGAAACCAAGGGGCCAGTCGTCATCGGCGGGCACTCGCTGGGCGGTGTCATGGCGGCGCGCTACGCCAAGGTGCACCAAACCAAGCGCCTGGCAGGGGTGTTTTTTCTAGCGAGCTACGCGGACCAAAAGGGCCGGCTGACCAAGCGCGGGCTGCCGGTGCTTGCCGTCACCGCCGACCATGATCAGGTGCTGAACTGGACCGCGTACCGCAAGGCGAAGGCCAATCTGCCTAAGACCACGCAGTTCGTGGAACTCGTTGGCAACCACGCCGGTTTTGGCAGCTACGGCAAGCAACGCGGCGACGGCCCAAGCCCGGTGTCTGATGGCGCCCAGCAGCGCGCCGTTGCGCAGACGCTGCGCCAGTGGCTGAAGACGCAGGTCAACCGCTAAAAGCGCCTGCCAGATCCTGGCAGGCGTGGGCTTAGGCATGGCGGCGGAAAAAGTCGGCGGCGGTAAAGCCCGGCGGTTCCTTCAGGCCGGCAGTCAGCTCGGCAAACAGCGCGCGGCGCTGCTTGGCGTCCAGCGGATGGCCGGCCTTTTGAGCCTGAAACACCGCTGCCGTCAACCTTTCCGTGAGGTCGGGGTGCTGGCTTTCCCACAGCAGAATCGCAGCCTTTTTGGCCTTCGCCGCCACCAGCTTTTCCGGGTGGCGGTGATAATAATAGCCGATGTTGGCACTGTGGAACGACCGGTAGCCAAAGCCGCGGGCGTCTTCGAGGACGGCGTGCGTGATGGGATCGACCACTCGGATGCGCCGCAGCGGCTTGGTGTCTTTCGCGGCGCCAGCCGGCAGCGGCAGTTCGTAGACTTCCATCGCGTAATCTCGTTTGATCATCAGCGGATCTCCTTTCCTTGCGCTAAAATGAGATTACGCATTTTAAATCGGAGGCAGCTTGATGAAAAAAATTACCGCCGGCATCATCGCCCATGTGGACGCCGGGAAAACGACGCTGTCAGAAGCCCTTTTATACAAAACTGGCGCGCTGCGCCAGCTCGGCCGCGTCGACAACGGGGACGCCTTTTTGGACTCCGACGCGCTGGAAAAAGCGCGCGGGATCACGATTTTTTCGCACGAGGCGAAGCTTCAATACCAGGACCTGGAACTGACGCTCTTGGACACCCCGGGACACGTGGACTTTGCCAGTGCGACCGAGCAGGTGTTGTCCGTGCTCGATTGTGCGGTGCTGGTGGTTTCAGCGACCGACGGCATTCCCGGCTACACGCGGACTTTATGGCGGCTGCTGGCGCGCTACCAGGTGCCGGCGTTTATTTTTGTGAACAAAATGGACGTGCCTGGTGCCGACCAGGCCCAGGTGCTGGATCAGCTGCAAGGCGCGTTCGGGGACGGCTGTATCGCCTTTACCGACCTGAACCAGGACCGGCAGGAGACCATTGCGCTGCAGGATGACGCGGCGCTGGACGAGTTTTCAACCACAGGCCAGCTGGCGGATGCCACGATTCAGCGGTTGATTGCTGCCCGTAAGGTGACGCCGGTGTACTTCGGCTCGGGCCTGAAGCTGCAGGGCATTGATGACCTGCTTGCCGGGCTTGAACGTTGGACCCAGCCGTTGCAGCCGACTGCGGATTTTGGGGCGCGCGTGTTCAAGATCTCATATGACGACAAAGGCGAGCGGCTGACCTGGCTGCGCGTCACCGGCGGCAGTCTGAAACCCAAGCAGGTGCTGCTTGGCGAGCAAAAGGCGAACCAGCTGCGCTTGTACAATGGGGAAAAGTTCTCGGTGGTGCAGGAAGTGAGTGCCGGCCAAGTGTGCGCGATCCCGGGCCTTCAGGACACGCACCCGGGGCTTGGCCTGGGCGTTGAGCCAGACGCCAAACCACCGGTGATGCAGCCGGTCATGACCTACAAGCTGGCGCCGCAAGCAGAAGACCCGCGGGCGTGTTTGACCGCGCTGCGGCAGCTGGAAGACGAAGACCCGGCGCTGAAGGTGAGCTGGTCCGAACGGCTGCAGGAGTTGCGTGTGTCGATTATGGGCAAGGTGCAGCTGGAGATTTTGACCCAGCTGCTCGCCCAGCGCTTTGACCTGCACGTTGCGTTTGGCACTGGCAGCATTTTGTACCAGGAGACGATCACCCAGGCCGTCGAAGGGGTCGGCCACTTTGAGCCGCTGCGCCATTACGCCGAAGTCCACCTGTTGCTGCAACCGGCGCCGCGCGGCAGCGGCATGACCTACGCGAGCGACTTGCCGGTCGAAGCCTTGAGCAAAAACTGGCAGCACCTGGTTCTGGCCAACTTGACGGCCAAGCAGCACATTGGGGTGCTCACCGGATCGCCTTTAACCGACGTGAAAATCACGCTGGTCGGCGGACGCGGGAGTAACGTCCACACGGTGGGCGGCGATTTTCGCGAGGCCACCTGGCGCGCCGTGCGGCAGGGGCTGATGGAACTAAAGCAAACCGGCGGCGACCTGCTGCTGGAGCCGTGGTACAGTTTTCGGCTGGTGGTCGCGCAAGACCAGGTGGGGCGCGCCATGGCCGACGTCGACCGCATGGCCGGCACGGTCGACCCGCCCACCGTCCCGGACCGCAATGGCACCGTGACGCTGACCGGTTTTGCACCGGTTGCGGCCATGCAAGACTATGGCCAAACCGTCAGCACCTACACCCATGGCCAGGGCCAGCTGGAGCTGCTGGTGGCGGGCTACCGGCCGTGCCACAACGCGGCGGATGTGATCAAGGACATTGGCTACACGGAGATCGGCGATACCGCCAACCTGCCGGGCTCTGTATTTTGCGCGCACGGCGCCGGGTACCCGGTGGCGTGGGAGGACGTGCCGGCCGCCGCGCATGTGCCTTACCGATACACTCCGGCGGAATTAGCCGCCATGACGGGAAAGAAGGACTAGTTTGACGCTTGCAGAATCGACGTTTATGTTGCCTGAAAAGGCGCAGCTGACTTGCGAACAGCAAACCATTCAGCAACAGGTGCTGGCTTTTATTGCCGCGCACCGCCGCGACTCCCAAGCCGCCGTGTTCGTGCTCGAAGGCGATGCCGGCACGGGCAAAAGTGCGCTGCTCAGCGCCGTGTTCAGTGCCGTGCAAAAGCAGGCCCGAACCTCTGGCGGTAAGCTTGCCGGCACCACCAACCGGCTGCTGGTCAACCATAACGAAATGCTGAAAATCTACTGGGAAGTGGCCAGCCAGGCCCAGTGGCTGCACAAGGCTGATTTTCAAAAACCGACGCCGTTTATCAACGCTGGCCACAAGGCGGATGTCGTGTTCATCGATGAGGCCCAGCTGCTGCTCAGCCAGCCCGACCCGTTCAACAGGTTCCGCCAAACTAACCAGCTCACAGAGCTCTTAAAGCTGGCCCATGTGGTCGTGCTGGTCTTGGACCTGCACCAGGTCACCAAGTTGAAAAGTCTGTGGACTCCGGCGATGATCAAGCAAACGCTGGCCGGCCATGTCGTTCAGCGGGTGCAGCTGACGGGGCAACTGCGGATGCAGTCCCCAACAGTCGCAGCGTGGGTAGATGCATTCGCCTCTGGGCGCCTGCTCCCGCCGCCGCATCCGGCCAATTATCAGCTGCGCGTGTTTGAAGACGGGGTCCCCTTGTACGACTGGATCAAGGAGATGAACCGCCAGCACGGCCTGGCGCGAGTGCTGGCCACAGCGGATTTTCCGTTTCGCGTGTACACGAAGGACCCTTGGTACGTGCAGGCCGGCAAGCTGCGGCTGCCGTGGGACCGAGTCAACTTCACCGACCGCCCCTGGGCCAGCCAGCCGCAAACCATCAATGAGGTTGGCTCGATTTACACGATTCAGGGCTTTGACCTCAATTACGCCGGGGTGATCCTGGGCCCCAGTGTGGATTATGAGGCGAAAACGGACCGGATTACGATCGACCCGGCCCGCTTCGAGGACCAAACAGCGTTTCGGCGGCGGCCCGATGGGACAGATTCAACTGCCGATCGTACCGCCATCATTTTTCACGTCATCAATATTTTGCTCAAACGTGGCCGCATGGGGCTGGGCTTGTACGCCGTGAATGCGGCGCTGCGCCAGCGGCTGCTGGCATTATAAGGCGATCGGCCTGGTCATTCCTGCGTTTTGCGGGGATGCCAGGCCATTTTCATGTAGACGTTGCCGGCTTTGAGTTCGGCCTGCATCTGGGCCTGGCGCTTGGCGCGAGTCGCCGGGCGCTTGGCCTGCGCGATCCAGTTGAGGTAATCGGTGCGCTGGTATTGCGGCCGGGCGGCGAACGCCTTGCTGAGGCCAGCTTGCGCCAGTGCTTGGGTGATTGCTTCGGGGACAGACACAGGTGGCCGGCGTTTTGGCGCGGCTGAGGCGGCCCCGTTCAGGCGCAAAGTCACCAGTTCAGCAATCAACGCTTCAGGCAGCGGCTGGTCAAACGCAAAGCGGATCGCGCCTTTGGAATGCGGGTACGGCGCAATTTTGGCCGGTGCGATCGCGGTCAGCGGGCCGCTCGTCGGGTACAGCGCAATGTCGTGCGCATTGGCGCCGAAGTACACCAGGTCCCGGCCCGACTCGAAAAAGGTCGGTTTGGCGTAGCTGATCTTCTCCTGGGCGGTTGGCAGCAGCGTTTTTAACAGCTGGTACATGGTCCGCAGCTGGGGTTGAGCGGCCGGGGCGGCTTGGTCAATGTAATCGGTAATTTCAGTCATGGTGAGGCTCCTTTTTGAATTCAGCCGCGTGCGCCGCGAAAAACTGGGCGTAGGTCTGCACTTCGGGCAGGTTCTGCCAGCGCCCCGGGGCGACCGGCACCTGGTCCAGGTCGTAGAGTTTAGCGTGTGACAGCGCGAGCAGGAACGGCGAGTGGGTGGCGATCACGAACTGATTACCGAAAAAGCGGGCACGGTCCGCGAGGTCGGCGGCCAGCTTTTGCTGGTTGGCCGGCGACAGCGAATTCTCCGGTTCGTCCAGCAGGTAGAGCCGCTCGTCCTGCAGCTTGTCCTGGAAAAACTGCAAGGCACTTTCGCCATTGGAGAATTCGCGGGCGTTTTTGGCCAGGTTGTCGCGCACATAGCGAGACTGGGTCTTGCTGCGGGCCTCCAGGACCTTCTTCAGTTCATCGTAGTCGCTGAGGTCGTGGTACTGAAAACTGGCGAACTTGTTGTCAAGATAGTCGTCGAACATGTCATCGCGGCGCCGGTCGATCTGCTGGTTCAACGCGCGGGTGTTCAGCATCGCGTCGAACACTTCGTCGGAGGAGATAATCGCTGACTCATCTGGGATTGGGGCGGCGAGTTCAAAATTGCACAGCGCCAGGTAGTCGGCCTCAAAGCTCGAGCGGTTGTACAGCGTGCCGCGCGCCAGGCCCAGTTTTTCGGCGATCACGTTCAACAGCGTCGATTTGCCCGAGCCGTTGTCGCCGTAGAAAATTGTGATGGGTTCAAAGGTCAGCTCTGGCACATGCTTTTGCGGGAAGATTTGAAACGGGTAGTAGGTCGAGTACGCACGTGATTTTTGTTTGATGAAAAAGTCCCACTCGGCGTCCTCATCGGGCAGGGTGAACGTGCTCAGAAAAGTCATGGGCGCACCTCCTTTGGGGCAATTGTACCCAGTCAAGGGCCGGCATGACAATAAAAAAACAGCGGCGCATGATCATTGCGTCACTGTTTGATGAGAAGTTTGGATTAGCGGTTGATCGACCGGGCCATGCGGGCGATCGCGTGGCGGGTACCACGGATGGCCTTGCTCAGCGGGTAAATGGTTTCGGTTGGCGGCACAACGCCCCAGCCGGCATCGCCGATGTGCTGGATGTCGACCCCGTCGATCTTGTTGCGGATCGCGACGGACTCAATGTAGCTGGCCCCGGAGCCTTCTTGCGAGGTCCCGATGGTGCTCATGACCAGCGCACCGTTTTCGTGGGCGAGCTTGACGATCTTCTTGATCTCGTCGTCGTCCAGGCCCGGCACGGTGCCGACTGCCGGCACCAGAATCACGTCGGCCCCGGCGTCCAGGAAGGATTGGGTGGCCTCTACGGAAACGACCGGCTCGTTGACGCCGGCGCCGTGCATCTTGCCGGCGATAACCAGACCCTTGAAGACTTTCTTCGCGACCTTGATGTTCGCGGCGATCTGGGCGTTGGTGACGCCGGTGCCAGGATTGCCGGTCAGGCAGACGAAGTTGAAACCGAGGCGCTGAACCTCAGTCAGGGTTTTCTCGGAAGCCATGCGGCCCTCGGGGATCACCAGCCGGGTCTCAGCCATGTCGGTGTTCGGGTCGACTGGCTCCAGGTTGACCCCAATCGGGCGCCCGACCAGCTTCTGCAGACGGTGAATGCTTTCGCCGTCGTGGCGCGGTTTGGCCGTTGCCAGATCGTCCTCGCCCGGGTAGAGCCCCAGGATAATGGGATTCAGGACATCCATGCCGTTGAGCAGGATCAGGTCGGCGCCAAACGCGGCGGCGACTTCGGAGTACGTGATGCCGTCTTGGGGTGGCGTGAGCACGACATTTTCAGACAACACGGTGCGGCCTTCGGAGGCCTTGATGCTTTGCTTGAGCTCGGCCCCGTTCATGGCGAGGACCTCGCTGCTGGTGGTACTGATCAAACGTTTAACCATAAGAAACTCCCTTTCGCACGCGGCCGACCCTCAGGCGGCGTCTTCTGCAGCCTGGCCAGCTTCTTCGATTTTTTGCGACTTGTTGACGACCAGCAGGAATGGCAGATAGATTAGCGTGTCGATGACGATGTTAAAAATCTGGATCAATGCGCCGGCAAAACTGTTGGTGGTCAAAAAGCCCGAAATGATTGGCGGCATGGTCCATGACACCATGGTTCCGGTGGTCAGCGGCACCAGGCCGGTGGCCATGACGATGTAGGTCGTGAGCGTGTTCCACATCGGGGCGAGGATGAAGGGGATGATCAGCGTCATGTTTAACACGATCGGCATCCCGAACATGGTCGGTTCATTGATGTTGAACAGGCCAGGCACGATGGTCAACGGCGCCAGTGTTTCCAGTTGCTTGCTGGAGCGGTGCACGAGCACCAAGATCCCGATGCCAAGGACCAATCCCAGTGTAGCACCGCCGCCGCCCATGAAGACAAAATTGTCGATGAACGGTTCGGTGATGATGTGGGCGCCGTGGTCGAGCGACAGCTTGCCGGCCTGAGCGAGCTTCAGGTTGGCGCCGGAGTTCATCAGCCACACTGGCTGGATCATGTTGTTGACCACGTTGGCGCCGTGAATCCCGACGAACCAGAAGGCGCTGTTCAAGAACGTGATGACCAGGGTGCCGCCCAGGGTATCGCCGAGCAGTCCCAGCGGTTTCGACAACACGTGCATGATGAGCAGATGGATGTTGCCCATCCCGGTCCAAGAAAACAGGGCGTACACCGCACCGAATAAGGTAATAATGGCAAACCCAGGAATCAGCGCAGAGAAGCTTTTCCCGATGGCCGGCGGCACGGAATCGGGCATGTGGATCTGCACGTCGTGGTTGATGAACCATTGGAAAATGCCGCCGGCGAGCAGGCCGATGATGATGCCGACGAACAGACCCTTGAAGCCCAGAAAGTCGTACGGCATGCCCTCGGCCGGCGCCTTGGCCCCAGTGAAAATGCTGGGGGTGACGACAAAGTACGAGGCGACAGCGATGATGCCGGCGGACTTGCCGTCGGTATTGTGCTGCTCGGCGTAACTAGAGGCGATGCCAAAGCACCCGATCAGGCCCAGCAACCCGAATGACCCGTTGGTGATTTTGGTAAAAATTGAGAGCAGGGCCACGCCGTGCATGCTGACGCTGCCGATCCAGGCGGTCCAGGCCGCGACCGGAAAATTCGCCAGAATCATGAAGAATGACCCGACGATGATAAGTGGAATCGTGGTGGTGATCCCATCGCGAATCGCGATGAGCGGTTTGAAGCGACTAACCTGGATTATTCATAGAATTTCAAAAAAGCAGCGTAATCCCACGATTCACACGGGACTGCGCTGCTTTGGTGTTTCACCCATTGGGTGCGCCTATATGCTAAGGTTGAGTCGACAAAAACCATCACGAAAGCGAG
>NZ_BOLU01000024.1:0-37949 GCF_016861825.1 Lacticaseibacillus sp. 866-1
CTAATTTCTTTGGTCGGAGAGCAGACAAGGGACAGTGTAATGTCCTCTTTGTGTGCTCAGACATAAAAATGGTATATAAAAAGGAGTTTCGAGGCAAGATGCCTTTCAACTCCAAATATCGTAGCGCCGTTTTTTAGTGCGGCCGATCGCCAAGAAAACGCTATACTGAAGTTGCACTGAAGTAAGGAGGGTCTTTATGGCAAAGGCATGGTGGAAAGAAGCAGTTGTGTACCAGGTTTATCCGCGCTCGTTTCAGGATAGTAACGGTGATGGGATCGGCGATCTGCGGGGCATTCGCGACCGGTTGGACTACATCAAGCAGCTCGGGGCGACCGTCATTTGGCTCAATCCGATCTACGCCAGCCCCAACGATGACAACGGCTATGACATCAGCGATTATCAGGCGATCCAGCCCGACTTTGGGACCATGGCCGAATTTGACCAGCTGCTTGAAGCCGCGCACGCCCGCGGGCTGAAGATCGTGATGGATCTGGTGGTCAACCACACCAGCGACGAGCACCACTGGTTTATCGAAAGCCGCAAGAGCAAAGATAACCCATACAGTGATTATTACCTGTGGGCCGACCCCGTCGACGGCCACGCGCCGAACGACTGGGAGTCCAGCTTTTCGGGCTCGGCTTGGCAGTATGCGCCTGAACGGCAGCAGTACTATCTCCACCTGTTTTCCAAAAAGCAGCCCGACCTGAACTGGCGCGAGCCCGCGGTGCGCCATTCCGTGTACGACTTGATGCGCTTTTGGCTGGACAAGGGGATCGACGGGTTCCGGATGGATGTGATCAATTTTATCGGCAAACCCAAGACCTTTGACAATGACGCACCTTCGCCAATCAACCTGCCGCAGGTGCAGGACTACCTCAAGGAAATGAACCGCGAAGTCCTCAGCCACTACGACGTCATGACCGTGGGCGAAATGCCCGGCACCACGCCGGCGCTGGCTCGCGAGTACACCGGGTTTGACACGCACGAGCTGAACATGATCTTCCAGTTCCAGCACACCGGGGTCGACCTGGATCAAAAGTTCGGCAAGTGGGTGCACCATCCGTTTAAGCTGACGACCCTCAAAAAAATCATGGACCGCTGGCAGGTCGGACTGGACGGTAAGGCTTGGAATTCTCTGTACTGGAACAACCACGATCAGCCGCGCGTGGTCTCACGCTTTGGCAACGACAGTCCGGAGTTTCGTGAGCGCTCGGCGAAAATGCTCGGGGCGGTGCTCCATTACCAGCAGGGCACGCCGTACATTTATCAAGGCGAGGAGCTGGGGATGACCAACAACGCCGGCTTCACCAAGCTCAGCGACTACCGCGACATCGAAAGCCTGAACGGCTACCGCGAATGGGTCGATGAGAAAGGTGAGCTGACGCCTGAGCAAATGTTGGCCGGGCTGCAGGTTGCCTCGCGCGACAACGCCCGCACGCCGATGCAGTGGGGGACCAAGCCCAACGCGGGCTTTTGTCCGGCTGGGGTGACGCCGTGGATCATGGTCAATCCCAACTACGTGACCATCAATGCCGATCAGGAAGTCCGCGACCAAAACTCGGTGTTCAACTTCTACCGGCAGATGAACCTGCTGCGCGCTGCCAATCCGATCATCACGTATGGCGACTTCACGCCACTGGCAGAGGATGACGAGGAGGTCTGGGCCTACCAGCGCCACTATGAGGGCCAGACGCTGACCCTGGTGGCCAACTGGACGGCCCGCGACCTGAAGCGGGCTTGCGCGGCCACAGCCGGCGAGCTGCTGCAAAGCAACTACCCGGATGACCTCGGCGAGACGCTGCGGCCGTACGAAGTGAAAGTTTACCTGCAGTGATCCGTGTCGAAAAGCCGCGTCATCAACCTTTAGTTGATGGCGCGGCTTTTTTGGCAAAAAAAAACCTCTCCAGAAGAGAGGTAGTGGTGCGAGATTACTTGGCTGAGCTGCTGGAGCCTAGGTAGACGGAAAGCACGTCCTTCAGGTCGTTATCCTTGATGGACACATCCGCCTTGGTCAGCACTTTTTTGATGATGCCGCTCATGATGGTGTTGTTGCTTTCCCAGCTGGTGTAAAGCTGGTCGCTCAATTCTTTCTTGTGATCGCTCATCTTGCCCTTAGCCGGGATCTTGATGGCGCGAATGATGTGGTAGCCGTAGCTGGTCTTGACCGGCGTCGTCGTAAAGTCGCCGGCTTTCTTCAGCTTAAACGCGGCCGCTTTGAAGGTCGAATCCAGGCTCGTGTCGGTGTTGTCAAACGCTGGCAGTTTGCCGGCGTCTGAAGCCGTCGCGGTATCAGTCGAGTACTTCTTGGCCAGCGTCTTGAAGTTGGCCGCGGAGTTGTCCTTTTGGAGTGCGGCAACGACTTCTTTGGCCGTGTCTTCCTTGGCGACCAGAATGTGCTGAACCGTGATCTTTGGTTCGTACTTCTTCCACTGGTTATTCAGCTGCTTTTGCGTTGGCTTCTTCAGGTCTTTCAGTGCGGCCTCGGAAAGCAAGGAGGTCTTGATTTGTTGCTTGAAGGACTTGGTGGTCAGATTGCTTTGCGCCAAGGCGCTAGTGAAGTCCTGACCGGCATCGGTGTAGGACTTCTTCACCTTGTTGTATTGCTTGGTGACCTGCTTGTCGGTCGCGGCCTTCGGGTACTGCTGCTCCAAGGCCTTGGTGACGATCATGTTCCGCAGGGTGTCTTCGCCGCCGCTGCTGGAGGTCTTCATCTCGTTGTAGTATTCCTCTTTGGTGATCTTTGCGCCCTTCATGTTCGCGACGGTGGCGTTGTCGCTAGAGCAACCCGCCAAAGTCAGGGCAAGCAAGACGCCGGCAAATCCGGCGATCCATTTCTTCATAGATAAACAGCCCACTTTCAATGTGATTTGATTTACAGCACGGGGTCTAATATACCACAGACCAGGCGGCGATGGGGGACCTTCACAGAAGCTTCAAACTCTTCGGCTATTCTGCCGCGTTGTCTGAGTCCTTGGCTGAAGGCTCGTTTGCGCCGTCAGCGGTCGGGGTCCCAGCGTCTGCAGCCTTCGCGTCGCCGTTTTTGGCGTCGCGGTTGATGTCATCGATCGTGCTGGCAATCTGGTCGAGCTGGGTCTGCAGCGCCTTGCTGTGGGCCTCGGTTTGGAACTGAAAATCGTTGACCTCATCGGTGATGTCCTTGACGGTCGGCTGCAGGGTTTCCTTAATTTCCTTTTGCAAGTCGGTCAGGGCACTGCCGAGCCGCTTGACGGCGTGCTGCATATCCTGCGTGGCGCCGGTAACGTCCTTGGAGTAATTGGCGAAGCCTTCGATGCGCTCAGGGCCGCTTTTTTTCGTGGTCAGCAGGACGTAGCAGGTGCCAACCAGGGCACCGAGCAGAAAACCAGTTTTAAATTTAGGCATTAGTCTTGGACCTCCTGGCGAATTTTTTGGGCGATGGCTTGAAGCTGGTCGTTATTGTAGGCGTCAGTGTGATCGCCGAAGTGAATCGAAAAGTCGTCTTCCTTTGAGTAGCGCGGCACCAGGTGAATGTGCGAGTGGAAAACGCTTTGGTAGGCCACTTCACCGTTGTTATTCAAGATGTTGATGCCCGCGATGCGCGGGTCGGAGGCTTTGATGGCGCGCGCCAGCTTTGGCACCCGTGAAAAAACCGCCTCGGCCAGCGCCTCGTCGTAGGCAAAAATGTCCTTGACGTGTTTTTTCGGCACCAGCAAGGTGTGGCCCGCAGTGGCCTGTGAAATGTCCAGGAACGCCAGGACCTGGTCGTCCTCGTAGACTTTCACACTGGGGATCTGACCGGCGACGATTTTACAAAAAATGCAGTTTTCATCCATGTTCTTTTCCCTCTTTCATCAACGTTTAATCTGCTTCCATGCTATCATATAACTATTAGTCTGAGTACAAAGAAAGAAGGCTGGGCATGACGCTGACGCTAGAACGCGTCACCGGCGGGTATGGCAACCTGCAGGTGCTCAAGGATTTGAATTTCACGGTGGAAGACGGGACCATTGTCGGGCTGATCGGCTTGAACGGGGCCGGCAAGTCGACCACGATTAAGCACATCATCGGGCTGCTCACCCCGCAAAAGGGCCAGATCACCATTGACGGCAAGACCCTGGCCGAAGACCCGGACGGCTACCGCCAGGCGATCGCCTATGTGCCGGAGACGCCGGTGCTGTACTCGGAGCTGACGCTGCGCGAGCACCTGGAGCTGACCATGATGGCGTACTCGCTGGATAAGGACGAGGCGTGGGCGCGGGCCAAGGACATGCTCAAGAAGTTCCGGCTGGACAACAAGCTGGACTGGTTCCCCGCGAAGTTTTCCAAGGGGATGAAGCAGAAGGTGATGATCGTCGCCGCCTTCATGACGAACGCCAAGCTGTACATCATCGACGAACCATTCACCGGCCTGGACCCCTTGGCGGTGCATGACCTGCTCGATTTGGTGCAGGCCAAAAAGGCCGCCGGGGCGTCGGTTTTGATGTCCACCCACATTCTGGCCACGGCCCAGCAGTACGCGGATCAGTTCGTGCTGCTGCGAAGCGGGCAGGTCCGCGCAACCGGCGACATGGCGCACCTGCGCGAGGACTTCCAGCTCGCAGCCGACGCCAGTCTGGATGCCATTTACATGGCCATGACGGAGGAGCACTGATGCGAAAGCTTTGGCAAACCCGCTTAAGGCGGCATCAAAAAACGCAATTCAAGTATTTGCGGCTCGTCTTCAACGATCATTTTGTCCTGATCCTGTTGATCCTGTTCGGCGCGCTGCTTTACGGCTACAGCCAGTGGGTACGGCAGCTGATGCCAAGCTGGTGGCTGCGGCCGGCCCTGGCGCTGGTCCTGACCGCGCTGCTCAGCTTTGGTCGCTTGGCCAGCTTGAGCGAGCCCGCGGACGCCACGTTCCTGCTGCCGCAAACCAGCGCGTTTGCGCAGTACTTGTTCAAAGCGCGGCGGTATTCCTTGCTGCTGCCAAGCGCCGTGCTGGCGCTGGGGGCGGCGGCCAGTGTGCCGCTACTGCTGGTGTTGAACATCGATCCGCTCAGCGGCGGCATCACCTTAGGGGCGCTGCTGCTGATCTTCAAAGACCTGGACCTGTGGCTGCAGCTGATCGAGCATTACGGGGTGCAGCGGCCGGCGTGGGTCAGCCGCTTTCCGCTGTTCGTCGCCGCGTTTGCCGCGCTGACTTTGGGGCTGTTCCTGCACCCGGCCTATGGGATGATTATTGCCCTGGCTTTGGACTTGATCTTTCGCTGGGTCGTTTTGGCTGGGCACTTTCAGCCGGCGACGCTGGACTGGCTGAGCCTGAACGCCAGCGAGGCCAAACGGATGGATCGCCTGTACCGCTTTTACAACCTGTTCACTGATGTGCCGGGGCTGAATTCCGGCGTGCACCGCCGCAAGTGGCTGGACATTTTTCTGCCGCTGGTGCGCAAGACGCCGGCGCACACCTGGGCTTACCTTTACCTGCGCGGCTTTTTGCGCCAGACGACGTACCTGGGCCTGTGGGTGCGGCTGGTGATCGTCGGCGCGGTGGTGTTGGCGCTGATCCAGGTCTGGTGGCTGGCGGCGCTGGTAGCTGGCCTGCTGGTGTACCTGGTGGGGTTCCAGCTGCTGCCGCTCGCGTTTGCGTACTCGGAAATGGTGATGGCGCGGCTTTACCCCGTGCCCGCCAGCCAGCAGCGCGCGGCGTTTCAGCACTTGACCGCTGTGCTGCTGGTGGTGTTCGCACTGGTCCTGACGGCCGGCCCGCTTGCGCTCGGCCACTGGGTGGTCGCGTTATGGGCCGGCGCCGGCGCCTTGCTGGTCGCGGTTTTATTCGCCTTTTGGTACTTGCCGTACCGCCTGCGGAAAAAACCGTTGATGCCGGCTTGACCGCGGGCGCATCGGTTCTGTAAGATGACTTTATGATTCGAAAAATTTTGTAGCCTGATTGGGGCTGTCGGAGGAGGCAGCGGCATTGTTCGATTTGGAACCCGGCTGGTCGCTGGAGCCGATTGGCGGCACGACCGGTGGTGCGTTCATGGGCGTGTACGCACACGAGAAATTCTTTTTAAAACGCAATGCGTCCCCATTTTTGGCGGCCTTATCGGTTGAGGGCGTCACCCCCAAGTTGATTTGGACCAAACGCATTGCCACCGGCGACGTCCTGACCGCTCAGGACTGGGTCAACGGCCGCACGCTGACCCGCGAGCAGATGAACAGTCCGATGGTCGCCCAGCTGCTCGCGAAAGTGCATAACTCGGTGCTTTTGCGGCGCATGCTGAAAAAAGTCGGCGGTGCGCCGCAAACCCCGCGCCAGTTATTCGACCAGTACGTGGCTAAGGTGCCTCAGCCGCTGCGTACGCACCCGTTGATGCAGGCGACCATTGCGGCCTTGCAGACCTTACCGTCCGCTGCGCCTTTGCGGGTGTGCCACGGCGACTTGAACCACAAGAATTGGCTGCTGTCCGATTCTCAACAGCTTTACTTGGTTGACTGGGACCAGGCCAGTTTAGGCGACATTGCGTTTGACCTCAGCGTGGTGCTGATCAACTACGTGCCCCGCAGCCAGTGGGCCAAGTGGCTGGCGGCGTATGGCACGCCGCTGTCTGATGACCTCCTGGCCCGCATCGTTTGGTACGGGCGGTTGCACTTGCTGCACGAGGTCGCTGCCCAGTACACCGCGCAGCGCTACACTGAGATGAACAACGCGCTGACGCAGTTGCAGCAGCTCAGCCAACTATAGCCAAAAAAGGACCGCGCACGCGTTGCGCGGTCCTTGCCTTGAAAAGGAGTATTTTATGCGATTAAGAAATAAGCCATGGGCGGCGCCGCTCATTGAACAGCACCCGGAGTACATCAGTGTGCGGCCAGAGGGGATGCCTGGCAAGTGGCAGGCACGCTTTGCTCAAGAACAGCCGCTGTTTTTGGAGGTGGGCTCAGGTAAAGGCCAGTTCATCACCGAAATGGCGAAGCTGCACCCGGATCGCAACTTCATCGCGCTGGAGATTCAGGAGGTTGCCATCGCCTATATCCTGCGCAAACAAGTTGAACTGAAGCTGCCGAATCTGCAGCTGATTCTTGGCGATGGCGCGGCTCTGACGACGTACTTTGCGCCAGGGGAGATCACCGGGCTGTACCTCAACTTTTCCGATCCCTGGCCCAAGAGTCGCCACGAAAAGCGGCGTCTGACTTACAAGACGTTTCTGGCGCAGTACCAGGCGATTCTGCCAGCCGGCGGGCAGCTGCAGTTCAAAACGGATAACCAGGGCTTTTTTGAATATTCCCTGGTCAGCATGAACAACTACGGTCTGACGTTTGAGCTGGTTGCGCTGGATCTGCATCACGACCGCCGGGTCCAGGACAACGTGGAAACCGAGTACGAGCACAAATTTGCCAGCCGCGGCGGCCGCATCTACGAGCTCTTGGCCCGCTTTCCTGAGGCCAAAGCAAAAGGCTGAGCCATCAAGCGGTTTTTAGCGTAAAGCACAAAACGCGCCTGCGCTGCGATTTGATTTTCTAAATCGCAGTGCAGGCGCGTTGCTTATGGAACCCGACAAGTCAACTTTGGCTTGCGCACTAGATCCGGTCGAGGTGGACGAGCTTGCCGGTTTCGGCGACGGTGAAGTGAAACGTGCCAGAGGTGGTCGTGACTCCGCCGCGGTAGCTCGCCAGCAGCTTGCCGTCAACTAGGCTGGCGTCAGGGTTCATGTCGATCCAGCCACCGGTGATGCTGCTGGGTTCGGCCAGCTCTGTTTGCACACGGCGGAATAACTTGTTCGGCAGCGTTTTGTGCCAGTAAACATGGTTGAGATAGGTGTAAGCGGCGGCCAGCGCGCTGAGACTCAGCAGGCCGGCACACCATGCGGTCGATTTTTTCATGGCGGCGCTCCTTTTGGGTCTCAGTATAGCGGAAAATTGTCGCGCGTGCATTGCTATCTGAGCGAGAACTTTGTATAATATCCTTATTAAAAGTTAGCGAGGAGCGCTCACATTGAAAGAATTTAAAAATGATGCTGAAATTCTGGAAGCCGCAAAGGGCCAAGGCAAGCAGATGCTGTTCTTTACCGCCGGCTGGTGCCCAGACTGCGCCTTCATCAAGCCGGCCATGCCAGAAATTGAGAAGGACTTTTCCGACTACCGCTTTATCAAGGTCGACCGTGATGATAACATTAAGGTCGCACAAGAAATGGGCGTGATGGGGATCCCAAGTTTCATCGCGTTTGAAGACGGCAAGGAAATCGGCCGCTTTGTGAATAAAGACCGCAAGACTAAGCAGCAGGTGGAGGACTTCATCTCTGGCTTGGCCTAGGTCATCAGGGAGGAACTTCTTTTGATCACTAGTTATAACCAAACCGCCTGGGGCGACACGCTGATCGCGGTGCTGGCCCCAGATCAGGCTGATGAAGTCGTCAAGTCGGCAGAGCACATCACCGGTATCTACGACCAGCAGGGCCAGCCGCTCGGGTTCAACTTTTTCCAGGTGAGCGACATTGTGAGCGTCTCGGGCCAAGGTCAGGTCACGCTGGATGCGGACGCGCGCCGTCAGTTGAACGCCGCCATTACCGCGGCCGGCCTGCCAGGCGCTCTGCCGCTTGAAGACACCCCGAAGTTTGTGATCGGCAAGATCATCGACTTCAAGGCCCACCCAAAGTCCGACCACTTACACATCACCAAGGTCGACTTTGGCACCCACCAGGAGCAGATCGTCTGCGGCGCGCCGAACGCGGCACTGGGCGAAACCGTCGTGGCGGCGCTGCCTGGGGCAATGATGCCGGACGGCAAAATCATTTGGCCAGGCGAGCTGATGGGCGTCGAAAGTGATGGCATGCTGAGCTCAGCCAAGGAGCTCGGGATTCCCGGCGCCTCCAACAAGCGCGGGATCTTGCTGATGCCGGATAGCATTCCGGCCGGCACCCCGTTCGATTTCAAAAAGGCCGAAGCCGTGGTTGCGGCCCAAGCCTAAAGTCAACGACTCTCCTCGGAGGGCCGTTTTTGATTTGGCTCGGCAATGAAAAATTGTCGCGTTGGCGTGAAAATAAAGCCGCTCATTTTCATGAGGGCCGGCTGATTCACGGTGCACGTATGCTAAAATAAGCACAGAAACGATTTGGAAAGGGGCGAAGGCATGGCACATTATGACGGACCAGTGTTTCATCGGCCAGAATCGCCCAAACCGGCGGCGTATCCGTTGCCGCCCCGCGGCCTGCGGCACCATGAAGCCAAACCCGCCACGCCGCAGTCTGATTTGACTGTGGCGCCAATGGACGCGCTGGTCACGCCCGACAGTGTGGCCAAACGCAAGCGCGAGGACCAGGTGGATTACCTGAAAATTGTGCAGGCGCTGACGGTGGCGCCTGACCGGCTGTACGTGCTCGATGACGGCAGCGCAGACGCGCCATGGGCGCAGCCGGCGCCAGAAGCGGAAGACGCCGATGACTTGAGCTCGGCAAATGACGATTCTGCTGGGTCCCGTGAAGCCCTTGCGTCGACCACCACAACGGACACGCAGCCGCAACGCGACGAGACGCGGGCAGCACGGGTGACTGAATCCGCCGCACCAGCCGATGATCATCCAGAAGACGAGCCAGAAACGCCGCTGGCCGCTGATATCGATCCGCAGACGGTTGACCGCGAACTTGCTCAAACCACACCGTTGACGCAGGTCAAAACCGCGGACGGCCACGTCCCGGCAACGGTGTCGGAACTGCTGAGGACCCCCGCGGCCAGTCAGACGGCCCCGCCGTCAAGGCCGCACAGGGCCTCGACGCGGCCGGATCCGCGTGCGGTGGCCGGCAGTGTGCGCAGCTTTTTGGCGGGGCAAAAGCCTCGTTCAGACGAGCGGCGCAGTGAGGAGCCACCAGTGGCTGCTTCAGCCCAGACGCAGGGACAGCTTGCAGCTTATCAGCTGCCGCCGCTGTCCCTGCTCAAGCCGCCGGTGCAGGCGGACGCTGCGGCCCAGCGCGCGTGGGTCGACAAGCAAACCGCGCAGCTGGATGCGGCGCTGGCCAATTTTCACGTGGATGCGCATGTTGTCACCAGCACCGTGGGGCCGACCGTGACGCAGTACCAGCTGCGCCTGGCGCCAGGGGTGAAGGTCAGCAAGATCACTAACTTGCAGGACGACCTGAAGCTGGCGCTGGCGGCACGCGATATTCGCATTGAAGCGCCCATCCCTGGCCACAGCACGGTCGGCATTGAGGTGCCCAACCAAAAGGCGCGGCCGGTGATGCTCAAAGAAATTTTGGCGGCGCCGGCGTTTCGTGATGCGAAGTCGCCGCTGACCATTGCCCTTGGGGTGAACTTGTTTGGCCAGCCGGTGGTCGCCAATTTGGCTAACATGCCGCACGGGCTGATCGCCGGCGCAACCGGGGCGGGCAAGTCCGTTTTCATCAACAGTCTGATCACGTCGCTGCTGTATAAGGCGACGCCGCAGCAGGTGCGCCTGCTGTTGATCGACCCCAAAGCGGTGGAGCTGGCCGTGTACGATGGCTTGCCGCACCTGGTCGCGCCAGTGGTATCCGATCCGAAAAGTGCCAGTGCGGCGCTGAAGTGGGTCGTGGACGAAATGGAACGCCGCTACGAAAAAATGGCGGCAGCGCATGCCCGCAGCCTGGCGCAGTTCAACGCGCTGGCGCGGCAGCACGGTAAGGACAGTCAGGTCATGCCGAGCATTGTCGTGATTATCGACGAGCTGGCCGACCTGATGCTGGTCGCCGCCAGCGAGATTCAAGATTACATCGCAAGAATCACGGCCAAGGCGCGGGCGGCAGGCATTCACCTGATTGTCGCCACCCAGCGGCCGAGCGTGGATGTCATCACCGGGACCATCAAGAACAACATTCCGACGCGCATCGCGTTCATGGTGGCCAGCCAGGTCGATTCTCGCACCATCATCGACCACGCCGGCGCGGAAAATTTGCTGGGGCGCGGCGACATGCTGTACCTGGGCAATGGGGCAAGCCAGCCGATTCGGCTGCAAGGCGCATTTATCGACTCGGAGCTCGAGCAGGTGACCGCTTTTGTGCGGCAGCAGCAACCGCCGCAATACCTGTTTGACCCGCACCAGTTAGTGAAAAAGGCGCAGGCCATCGAAGCGCAGGACGACTTGTTCCCACAAGTGCTAAAATATGTGGCGGCGGCTGATACCGTCTCGACTTCGGCGCTGCAACGCCAGTTTAGCATTGGCTACAACCGGGCAGCCAAGCTCATCGACGAGCTGACTGACCGTCATTACATATCCGCGCAAAATGGCGCTAAGCCGCGCGACGTGTACATTAACAAACAAGATCTGCCGACGCCTCATGACGCCGGCTGAAGCTGAAAGGGTAGACACAGACAATGACAGAGGAAATCGATTATTTCATCGGGATCAAAGGTTCAGGGATGAGTGCGCTGGCACTGATCCTTCACGATTTGGGCCACACAGTGCTGGGCTCTGACATCACGCAGTTCACCTTCACCCAGCGCGGGCTTGAGTCTGCCGGGATCAAGATGCTGCCGTTTGACGCGGACAACATTAAGCCGGGTTACACCATTATTTGCGGCAACAGCTTCACTGACGAGCATCCCGAAGTGCGCCGCGCCAAGGAGCTGGGCCTGCCATTTTTCCGGTATCACGAGTACCTGGGCAAGCTGCTGGAAAATTACACCAGCATCGGCGTTGCCGGCGCCCACGGCAAGACCTCAACCACCGGGCTGTTGGCTCACACGCTGAGCGGCATCGACAAGACCTCGTACTTGATCGGTGACGGCACCGGCAAGGGCACCAAGGACTCGAAGTTCTTCGTGTTCGAGGCGGACGAGTATCGCCGGCACTTTTTGGCCTATCACCCGGACTACCTCATCGCAACGAACATCGATTTCGATCACCCGGATTACTACACCGGGATCGAAGACGTGTACGATGCGTTTGAAACGGAAGCCAGCCAGGTTAAAAAGGCCATTTTTGCCTGGGGCGACGACAAGTGGCTGCGTAAGCTGACGGCCAAAGTGCCGATTTACTACTACGGCCTGTCCGATGAAGATGATTATCAGGCGAAAAACGTCGAGCGGACCACCGAGGGCTCAGGCTTTGACGCCTACCACGACGGCCAAAAAATCGGGCACTTCTTCGTGCCGCTGTTTGGCGAGCACAGTGTCCTGAACGCGCTGGCCGTGGTGGCGGTCAGCGATGCCGAAGGGCTAAACCCTGACTACATCGCACGCGAGCTGGCCGGCTTCAAGGGCGTCAAGCGGCGTTTTTCCGAAACGGATGTCAAAGGCACGGTCATCATCGATGACTACGCGCACCATCCCAACGAAATCAAAGCGACACTGGATGCGGCGCGGCAGAAGTTCCCGAACAAGGAAATCGTGGCGGTGTTCCAGCCGCACACCTTCTCGCGGACCATCGCCTACCTTGACGAATTTGCCGCGGTCCTGAACACAGCCGATTCGGTTTTCGTCACGCCAATCTTTAGTTCCGCGCGGGAAACCTCCGGCTCGGTTTCGGCTGAGGATGTGGTCGCCAAGATTCAAAAGGGCGGCCAGGTGTTGCACCTGGACGACGTGTCGCCGCTGCTGGACCATAAGGACGGTGTGCTGGTCTTCATGGGCGCCGGCGACGTCCAAAAGTACGAAACGGCCTTCAAAGACCTGCTGAACAAGTAGCATGGACACCATCTCGACTGAGATGGTGTTTTTTGCCCAATGTGACACGGCGCGAACTCAGACTAAAGTCCAACTTGATTGCCCTTTGATTCTGTTATAATAGAGCCAAGTTAGGTAACTGAAAGGAATGATTACATGCAAGAAGAACGACGAGTGGTCAACGATTCTGGGATGACCAGATTCTTCAACAAGGTGTATTCCACCATGGGGCTGGGGCTGCTGGTGACGGCGGTGATATCGTATCTGCTCGGGACAGTCTTTCTCCCGCAGTACGTCGGCTTCATCAGTGCCCACCCGATCATGTTCTACGTGCTGATCTTTCTCCCATTCATTTTGTCGTTCGGGGTAAGCAGCCGGCGTGCACAGGCCAATTCGGCATACGCTAGCCTGATGTTCTACCTGATCTCGGCGAGCTACGGCGTCACCTTCACGGTTATTTTGATGTCGTATCGGCAGTCGATCGTGGCGATCTCGTTTCTGACGACCGCCGTGATCTTCCTGACCATGTCCATTGTCGGGCGGACGACCCAGAAAGATCTGAGCCGCGCGGGGTCGATGGCGTTCACTGCGCTGATCGGCGTGATCGTGCTGAGCTTGATCAACATGTTCTTGGGGTCGACCGGCCTGATGTACCTGATCAGTTACGCGATTTTGATCATCTTCATCGTGATGACGGCGTTTGATACGCAAAAGCTCAAGCAGATTTATCTGACCGCGGACAGCCGCGGCGGCTACACAATCAACACCAACAGCCTGGCGGTTCAGGGTGCGTTGGCACTGTACCTGGATTTCCTGAACATTTTCCTGGTCCTGCTGCAGTTGTTCGGTGGGAGTTCAAACAGAAACTAAGGTGCGCAGGCTTGGCGGTTTTAGCCCGACAGCTAGCCTAGCCTAACGCATTGCCGCTGCTTTTGGCGGCGAGGCGTTAGGCGTAGCTAGCTGCTCGGGCGTTGATCAGCCTGTACGAGCAAAGCGAGTTACAGGGTGACATGCGTTAGCTGCCAAGCCGGAGCCCGATTTAAACCAAGGTGCGCAGTTCAACGGTTTTGGGTCGACAGCTAGCCTAGCTTGGGCTTTTGCCTGCAGAGCGGGTGAAGGGCTAAGCGTAGCTAGATACTCGACCGTTGTTGACCGGAGCCCGATTGAGAACAAAGCCTTGCCTTCATGGTAAGGCTTTTTGTCTGCCAAAAAATCCCAGAGCGGGTCTGCTATAATAAAGACCAGAACAGGAGGCAGCTATGGCACAAGAAAAATTACTGCTGATCGACGGCAGCTCGCTCGCGTTTCGGGCGTTTTACGCGATGTACACGCAGATGGACCGGTTTACTAACAAGGACGGACTTCACACCAATGCGGTGATGACCTTTAACAACATGCTCGACAACGTCATGGATGAGTTCAAGCCGCAGCACGTGCTGGTCGCGTTCGACAAAAGCGGTGGAACTTTCCGTACCAAGATGTTCGATGACTACAAGGGCCAGCGGCAAAAGGCGCCATCAGAGTTCATCGAGCAGCTGCCATACATCAATGAGCTGCTGGAGGACCACGGCATTCGTCACTACGCCCTGCAGGACTACGAGGCCGATGACATCATCGGGACGCTGGCCCGCGAGGCCGAGGCCCGCGGCTGGCACACCGACATCATCACCGGCGACCGCGATCTGACGCAGCTGGCGACCGACAATGTTACGGTTCAGGTGACGCGCAAGGGGGTCGGTGAACTGGAGCCGTTCACGCCGGCGCACATTGAAGACACCATGGGCCTGAAGCCCAAGCAGATCATCGACCTCAAGGGCCTGATGGGCGACACGTCTGACAACTATCCAGGCGTCACCAAGGTCGGCGAGAAAACCGCGCTCAAGCTGCTCCACCAGTTCGGCTCAATCGATAACCTGTACAAGAACATCGATGACCTGAAGCCAAGCAAAATGAAGGAGAACCTGATCAATGACCACGACCAGGCCATCATGAGCCAAACTTTGGCGACCATCGATCAAGATGCCCCCATCGAAATTGGCCTGGATGACCTTGCCTACAAGGGGCCGGACATTGAAAAGCTCCGCGACCTGTACACGCGCCTCGATATGCGCCAGGCGCTGAAAAAGCTGCCCGGGGATGCCGCTGAGGAGCCAAAGAAAAACCTGCATTACGTCGTGCTGACCGACGCGAATTTGGATCAGCTGCCCAAAACTAATCTGCCGGTGGCGTTTGAAATTGAAATGCTTGACGACAACTATCATGTGTCGCCGCAGATTGGCTTTTTCATCGGCACAAAAGACGAAACTTTTGTCTCGGCTGATGTGACGCTGCTGACGCTCAAGCCGCTGTCAAGCTGGCTGGCGAGCCACGAGCTGGCGGTGTTCGACGCCAAGCGCAACCTGGTGGCGGCCAACCGGCTGGACCTCAAGCTGCCTAAAATCGGGTTCGACGTCCTGCTGGCGTCTTATTTGCTGAACCCGGATCAAAACAGCAACGACTTCGGCCAAATCGCCGAGGACCACGATTACACGCTGCCGCTGGACGCAGATGTATATGGCAAAGGGGCCAAACGCCAGGTGCCCGAAGACGCCAAGCTGTTCACGCACTTTGCGGAAAAGGCCCAGGCCATTTTGACGCTGCGGCCGCACCTGCTGAAGGACCTCGACGACCAGGATCAGACTAAGCTGTTTGCTGATATGGAAATGCCGCTGGCCAAGGTGCTGGCGCGCATGGAAATCGCCGGCATCGTGCTGGATCAGCCCAAGCTCACCGAAATGGGCGACCAGTGGACGAGCACCATGCATGTTCTCGAGGAAAAGATTTACGGTGAGGCCGGGCTCAAGTTCAACCTGAATTCGCCCAAGCAGCTGGGCGAGGTGCTGTTTGAAAAACTCAACCTGCCAGTGATCAAAAAAACCAAGACCGGGTATTCGACCTCGGTCGATGTGCTGGAACAACTGAAATCCGCCAGCCCAATCGTTCAGGACATTCTGGACTACCGCACCGTGGCCAAGCTGCAGTCGACTTATGTGGCCGGCTTGCTCAAGGCCGTGCTGCCTGATGGGAAGATCCACACTCGCTATCTGCAGACGCTGACAGCGACGGGCCGCCTGTCTTCTGTTGACCCGAACATGCAAAATATTCCGGCCCGCGATGAAGGCAAGCAGGTGCGCCAGGCCTTTGTGCCGAGCCAGCCAGGCTGGCAGATTTTCTCGTCCGATTATTCGCAAATCGAATTGCGCGTGTTGGCGCACATTTCCGGTGACAAGAATATGCAAGAGGCCTTCAAAGAGGACCGCGACATTCACGCCAACACGGCGATGAAGATTTTTGACCTGGATTCGCCGGATCAGGTCACCCCGGACATGCGCCGGCAGGCCAAGGCCACCAACTTCGGGATCGTTTACGGCATCTCCGATTTTGGGCTGGCCAAGAACATCGGCATCACGCGCCCGCAAGCCAAGGCCTTCATCGACGGCTACTTCGCCCAGTACCCGCAGGTCCACGATTACATGGACAAGATGGTTGCCACTGCACGCGAAAAAGGCTACGTCGAAACGCTGTTTCACCGCCGCCGCTATCTGAACGACATCCACTCACGCAACTTCAACCTGCGCCAGTTTGCCGAGCGCACCGCGATGAACACGCCGATTCAAGGCAGTGCGGCCGACATCATCAAGGTCGCGATGATCCGTATGCAGCAAATGCTTGATGAGCATCACCTGCAGTCGCGCATGCTGCTGCAGGTCCACGATGAACTGATTTTTGAGGGGCCCGCTGAGGAAATGGCCCAACTCGCCGCCCTGGTGCCTAAGGTGATGGATTCGGCAGTGGCGCTGGACGTGCCGCTGAAGGTGGAAAGCCACTACGGCAACACCTGGTTTGATGCCAAATAAACAGATGAGGAAGGCCCGGTCTAATGCCAGAACTACCAGAAGTTGAAAATGTGCGCCTCGGCCTGACGGGGTTGATCGTCGGCAAAACGGTCCAAAAGGTGACGACCGACTGGGAGAAAATCCTGATCGGCGGCGTTTTTCACTTTAATCAAGTGCTGAAAGGCGCGACCATTGACCAGATTGACCGGCGGGGCAAATACCTGCTGATCCGCTTTGACAACGCCGTGACCTTGGTGTCGCACCTGCGTATGGAAGGCAAGTACCAGCTGGCGCTCAGGCAGGATGATCCGGCCCCACGGTTTTGGCACGTTGCCTTGACCTTCACGGATGGATCGCAGCTCCGGTACTTGGACATGCGCAAGTTTGGCCGCATGCAGCTGGTGAAGACCGGCAGCGAAGGAACCGTGGTGCCAGGCCTGGCCAAAATGGGCCCGGAGCCGACACTGGAAACGTTTGACGCCGCTGCATTTTACCAGACGATTCACAAGCGCAAGGCGCCGATCAAGTCGGTGATTTTGGACCAAACTGTGGTGGCCGGGGTCGGCAATATCTACGCCGACGAAAGCCTGTGGCTCAGCCAGCTGCACCCGGCCCAGCCGGCTTCGACTATCACCAAAAAAGAAGCCCGGCTGCTGCATGATAACATTATCGCCGAGCTGCAAAAGGCGATCCGGCTTGGCGGCACCAGCGTTCACTCGTTTGTGGACGCGACTGGAAAGCGCGGGGCGATGCAGGATGAGTTGCACGTTTACGACCGTGAAGGGACGCCTTGCGATCGGTGCGGCACGACGATCGTCAAAATCAAAGTGGGCCAGCGGGGCACACACTTTTGTTCCCACTGTCAGAAACTGAGGAAGCGCAAGGTAAGATGACGTATGTTTTAGGATTGACCGGCGGGATTGCCACCGGTAAAAGTACCGTGGCAGGCGAGTTTCGCCGGCACGGGTGTCCGGTCGTGGATGCCGACGAGGTCGCGCGCGAAATTGTCGAGCCTGGCCGCCCGGCGCTACGCAAAATCGAAGCGGCGTTTGGCCCCGGTGTGATCCGGTCTGACGGGTCGCTCGACCGCAAGGCACTGGGCGACATTGTATTCAACGACGCCGCAAAGCTTGCCCAGCTGAATGCCATCGACCATCCGTACCTGCGGGCCGCCATTGAAGACGCGCTGGCCGCGGCCAAGGCGACTGCGGCCAAGGTGGTGGTGGGGGAGATCCCGCTGCTGTACGAAACGCATTACGAAGACAGTTTTGACGGGGTGGCCGTGGTGACGCTGCCGCCGAACATGCAGCTTGAGCGGCTGATGGCCCGCGACGGGCTGACTCAGGCGCAAGCCCAGGCGCGCATCCAGGCGCAGCTGCCGCTTAGCGAGAAGATTCAGCGTGCGGACTTTTTGATCGATAACTCGCAAGGGCCGGCAGTGCGCAAGCAGCAGGTCGAGGAGCTGTTGGCCCACTTGAGCCGGTGATTGTTAAATTGCCCCGTGGTATAATGTAGTATCAAAATGAAGAAGGTGTGCCTGTGCTCTGCCCACATTGTCATCATAATAGTTCGCGGGTCGTCGATTCTCGGCCCACAGACGGCGGCCGTGCGATTCGCCGGCGCCGGGAATGCGAGAACTGCGGCTTTCGCTTCACCACCTTTGAGCGGGTCGAGCAGACGCCGCTTTTGGTGATCAAGAAGAACGGCACGCGCGAGGAATTCAGCCGCGAGAAGATTCTCAAGGGCCTGATCCGCGCGGCTGAAAAGCGGCCGGTCACCATGGAACAGATGCAGAAAATCGTCGAAAATGTCGAAAACAAGCTGCGCGCGATTGGCGAAAACGAGGTTTCGAGCCAGCAGATTGGCGAGTTTGTGATGAAGCAGCTGGCCGAAGTTGACGACGTGGCATACATTCGCTTTGCCTCAGTCTACCGGCAGTTCAAAGACATGTCCGTGTTCATGCAGGAACTGCAGGACATGATGAAGCGCGAAAAGGATCAAGGAAAGTAAACCAACCGGCGTGGGGCGACCGACGCCACTTTTTTGAGTAAAGGAGGGATCAGCGTGACCAAACCCAGCAGCTACATGGCACAGGACGATTTCATCGTGGTTCAGGCAACTTACTTTAGCGACCTCGATCAAGACGTCGCCGTGCACCTTTACCAGCCGCTGATTGGCCCCGTCGCGCTCGCCCTTTACCTCAGCCTCTGGAACGATTCCCGGCGCCAGCCTGGCGCGGCCGACCGCCGCAAGCAAACAGCTTTGATGGACCTGCTCGGCGTGGATCTAGATACGCTGTACGCGGCGCGCGTGCGACTGGAAGCGCTGGGCCTGATGAAGACCTACACCTCGACCGACGCCGGCGGCCGCTATTGGGCCTATGAGCTGTACCGGCCGGTTGCGGCGGATCGCTTTTTCCAGGACGACACGCTGAGCTTGCTGCTGTTCGACCGGGTCGGGGAAGTGCGGTTCACTCAGCTGGCCAACCGGTATACGATTCACACCGTTAGGGCCCAGACCTGGCGCGACGTGTCGGCGAACTTGCTGGACGTGTTCCAGCTGACGTCGGTGGCGCCAAATGCGGCGACCAAGGAGGCCAAGCGGCAGGTGGCGGAAAAGCCACTGCCGGCGGTCTCCTTGAGCGACGGAGCCAGCTACGACTGGGAGCTGCTTGAAGCGCTCACCACCAAAAGTGGGCTGCGAGGCGGCCAAATTGGGCAACATCGCGCCGCTTTGGCCCAGCTGGCCACCTTTTACGGGCTGACGCCGCCGGTGTTTGCGCGCTTCATACAGCAGGCGACCAACCGGGCGACCGGCGAGCTAAGCCTGCGCGCGTTGCGCCAAATCGTGGAGCAAGCCTACCAGAAGCAGGCGCCTCACCTGGCGCCAAAGGGCAGTGCCCAGCCGGCTCAAGCGGCACCGGCGGCCGCAGCAAGCCCGGCGCTTTCCACCAGCGAGCAGGCGCTGATCCAGCAAGCCAAAAGCACGCCGCCGCGCGAGTTTTTGGAGGCCGCTAAGCACCGCAAGAACGCGCAGCTGTTCGTCGCCTCTAATGAGCTGCAGGCGGTGCGCAAACTGGCTTCGCGGAATGTCTTCGACAACGCGACCATTAATATCTTGATCGACTACATTCTGCAGAATTACGACAGCGTCAATCAGGCACTGCTGGACGCGATTGCCAACCGCTGGCTGGCGGCCGGCGTCGACAGCCCCGAGCGGGCGCTGCAGGAAATCAAGGACTATCAGCAAAAGCAAAGTCAACCGCGCAAGCGCAAGACGCAGCCGGCGCGCCAAGAGGCCAAGCCAGACTGGTTAGATAAGCCGTATCAGGCCAGCAGCGCTGCGGCAGATCCGGCGGAGACGGCCGCAATCGAAGCCAAACTGGCCAAACTGCGCGCCATGAGAAAGGATGACAGCGATGAAACCCATGAAGGATGAACTAGCCAAGATCATGGACCAGCGGCAAATGACCGCGGAATACCGCAAGATGATGCAAGACGCTGTCGCCGACCCTGACGTGCAAGCCTTTTTGAAGGCCAATCAGCGCCAGTTGGCCCCTGATGCAGTCAGCCGCAGCGCGGCCAAGATTTACGAGTTCGTCACGGCCCGTGATCGGCTGGCGGCCGGGGACCCGTTGATCGCGCCGGGCTACCAGCCGCAGTTAGTCGCCTCCAATGGGTTGATCGATATCACTTACACGGCCACGCCGGAGAAGGTGGCGCAGGACGCCCAAGCGGCCCAGGCGCGCCTGATCACCGCTTTGAACATGCCCAAAGCGATTAAGTCGGCAAGCCTTGAGACTTACGATCCCAGCGACCGCAGCGCGGCGCTGTCGTCCGCGCTCGACTTCACCATGGGAATGGCCGAGGCGCCGGACCAATTTCACAAGGGTCTGTACCTGACTGGGCCGTTCGGCGTCGGTAAAACTTACCTGCTGGGCGCCATCGCGAACGACTTGGCCAAACAGGGCATCGCCTCGACCATGCTGCATTACCCGACCTTTGCGGTGGAAATGAAAGGCGCCATTGCGGACAACTCCGTGCTGGCCAAAACCGACCGCATCAAGAAGGCCAAGGTGCTGATGATCGACGATATCGGGGCCGAAGCCTGGAGCGCCTGGGTCCGCGATGAGGTGCTCGGCGTGATTTTGCAGTACCGGATGCAGGAAGAACTCCCAACCTTGTTTACATCGAACAAAAATATGCAGGAGCTGACGGCGTTTCTGTCTGGCAGCGAAACCGGCAAGGCCGACGAGCCGGTCAAGGCGCAGCGCATCATGGAGCGCGTGCGCTTCTTGGCCAAGGAAATCACGGTCGGCGGGCCAGACCGCCGCAACGCCTGACAAACAGGGCGCACACTAGTGCACCATTCGTGAACTTTTTACCGAGTAAGCCTTGCACCGCGCCAGGGGCTGTGGTTTAATCTAAGTATCAAAGACGGAAGCAAAAAGGAAGTCCCATCCAGAGAGTTCTGGCAGAGCTGAAAGCCAGGCATCGACGTCCGCACCACTTTCCGAGACTGGCCTTCGGGCCCCCGCAGCGCAGGTTACGCGCAACGAGTGGAAAGCAGTGCTTTCAAATCGGGTGGAACCGCGAGCAAAATCGTCCCGAGTGTCAATTGACACTCGAGGCGATTTTTTTGTTTTTCGTCACAAAAGGAGAATGGCTATGTCAATCAAGATCACGTTACCAGATAACAGCATCAAAGAATTTGACGCCGGCGTTTCGACGCTGGACGTTGCTAAAAGCATTGCCAACAGCCTAGCCAAAAAGGCCGTAGCCGGCAAGTACAACGATCAGCTGATTGGGCTGAACGATGCGCTGAAGGCTGATGGCAGCCTGGAAATCATCACCAAGGACTCCGCTGAAGGGCTTAACGTGCTGCGCCAGACTGGTGCGTTTGTGCTGGCTGCGGCCATCAAGGCACTGCACCCAGAAGTGCGCTTGGGCGAAGGCGAGGCCGCAGATGACGGCTTCTACTACGATACCGACCGTGAAGACGGCCAGCTGACCGTCGACCAGCTGCCGGCGATCGACGCGAAGATGAAGGAAATCATCAAGGCCAATGCGCCAATTGAAAAAATCAGCATGAGCAAGGCCGACGCGAAAAAGGCCTTTGCCGACGAACCGTACAAGGTGCAGCTGATCGATGCCATCAAGGGCGATGAAGTCAACGGCTTCAAGCTCGGCGACTTCTGCGACTTTGAGGAAAGCGTGCTGCTGCCCAACCTGAAGGACCTCAAGCACTTCAAGCTGCTGTCGGTTGCTGGGGCGTACTGGCAGGGCAAGTCGTCCAACCCGATGCTGCAGCGGATCTACGCGACGGCCTACTACAAGGAAGCCGACCTGGAAGCAGACGGCAAGCGCCGTCAGGAAGCCAAGGAGCGCGACCACCGCGTGATTGGCCGCGACCTGGATCTGTTCTTCGTGGATCCTAAGGTCGGTGCCGGCCTGCCGTACTGGATGCCAAAAGGCGCCACTATTCGCCGCATCATCGAGCGCTACATCATCGACAAGGAAATCGCCGATGGTTACGAACACGTCTACACCCCAGTTTTGATGAACGTGGATGCGTATAAGACCTCCGGCCACTGGGATCACTACCGCGATGACATGTTCCCACCGATGGACATGGGCGACGGCGAAATGCTGGAGCTGCGGCCAATGAACTGCCCGAGCCACATCCAGATTTTCAAGCACCACATTCGCTCATACCGTGAGCTGCCGTTGCGCATCGCCGAACTGGGCATGATGCACCGCTACGAAAAGTCCGGGGCATTGTCTGGCCTTCAGCGGGTCCGGGAAATGACCCTGAACGATGGCCACACCTTTGTCGCTTTGGATCAGGTCCAAGACGAGTTCAAGAAGATCCTGAAGCTGATCATGGCCGTTTACGAAGACTTCAACATCTCCGATTACACCTTCCGGCTGTCGTACCGCGATCCTAAGAACACCGAGAAGTACTTCGATGATAACGAAATGTGGACCCGCAGCCAGAGCATGCTGAAGGGCGCCATGGACGACCTGGGCCTTGACTACTACGAGGCTGAAGGCGAAGCCGCCTTCTACGGCCCGAAGCTCGACATCCAGACCAAGACGGCCCTGGGCAACGAGGAAACCATGTCGACCATTCAGCTGGACTTCATGCTCCCAGAGCGCTTTGACCTGAGCTACGTCGGCGCCGATGGTGAAAACCACCGCCCAGTCATGATCCACCGCGGCATTGTCGGCACGATGGAGCGATTCATTGCCTACCTGACGGAAATCTACAAAGGGGCGTTCCCAACCTGGTTGGCCCCAACCCAGGTCGAACTGATCCCAGTTTCGCTGGATCAGCACCTCGAGTACGCCAAGCTGCTGAAGGATAAGATGGTCAAGGCCGGCCTGCGCGTCGACCTGGACAGCCGCAACGAGCAGATGGGCTACAAGATTCGTGAAGCTCAGACCCAGAAGATTCCTTACACGGTCGTGGTCGGGGACAAGGAAGTTAACGCTGCCGCCGTGTCGGTTCGCCGCTATGGTGAGTCCGACGGCGAGGAGATGCCGGCCAACTTGTTCATTGAATCGGTCGAAGCCGAGATCAAGAACTACAGTCGCGACGGGAAGCACAAGCGCGGCGAAGGCCAGGCTAACCTTGACAAGTAACTGAAGCGTTTGGGGAAAAAGGGGCGTGCCCTTTTCTTTTGGACCCGGCCCCCTGTTGAAAATTTGGACCCGGCCCCCTGTTGAAAAGCTTGACGCGCCGGGTGCGGGCGTGTATGATTAGAAAGTTGAGAAAAAGCAGAAGTTCCCGCTTCTCACCCACGCCACTGGCCTCTAGGTAAATGATCGGTAGATAATCGACGGCGGGCGCACACTGCGCTCGCCGTTTTTTGCTTTTCTCGAAATTAATTCGGAGGTGAATTGCCATAGCACGAGATATGATGGTCAACGATGGGATCCGCGCCCGCGAAGTCCGCTTGATCGACCAACATGGTGAACAACTTGGCGTCAAGAGCACGAGCGAGGCGATGGAACTTGCATCGACGGCAAACCTGGACCTAGTTCTGGTTTCGCCGACTGCCAAGCCGCCAGTTGCCCGCATCATGGATTTCGGCAAGTTCCGGTTCGAGCTGCAGAAGAAGCAGCGCGAAGCACGCAAGAAGCAAAAAACCATCAGCATCAAAGAAATTCGGTTGAGCCCGACGATCGGCGAAGCTGATTTCAACACTCGTCTGAAGAACGCGCAGAAGTTCCTGGAAAAAGGGGACAAGGTCAAGGTTTCTGTGCGGTTCCGAGGGCGGGCAATCACCCATAAGGACTTGGGTCGAAAAGTCCTGGAACAAATGGCCGAAGCGTTGAAAGACGTCGCGAACGTGGAGGTTCGTCCCAAGATGGACGGCCGCTTCATGTTCCTGATGCTCACCCCAAAGCCAGATCAGAAGAATCAGTAATTGATTCTTCAACATACGTATTAGGAGGAAAATCGTCATGCCAAAATTCAAGACACACCGCGCTTCTGCTAAGCGCTTCAAGAAAACTGCTAGTGGCGCTTTGAAGCGGGGCCACGCGTACACCAGTCACCGGTTCCACGGTAAGACTAAGAAGCAGCGTCGTCAGCTGCGCAAGTCAGGTTTGGTATCCCACTCAGATATGAAGCGGATCCGCCAGATGATGAGTCAGATGAAGTAATTGTGCTTGCGGCCGCATGCGGTCCTTGCACTTATCGTTTTCGCTTGATTTTTGAGGAGGAATTAACATGGCACGTGTAAAAGGTGGAACAGTTACTCGTAAGCGTCGTAAAAAGATCCTGAAGCTCGCCAAGGGCTACCGTGGGTCAAAGCACCTGCTGTTCAAGGCAGCAAGTGCGCAGGTCATGGTTTCGTACCGGTACGCTTTCCGCGACCGCCGCGCAACCAAGCGCAACTATCGCTCCCTGTGGATTGCCCGGATCAACGCTGCGGCGCGGATCAACGACATTTCCTACAGCAAGCTGATGCACGGCTTGAAGGTTGCAAAGGTCGACATGAACCGCAAGATGCTTGCGGACATCGCCGTTTCCGATCCTGACGGCTTCGCTGCCTTGGCAGCAACCGCCAAGAAGGCTTTGGCATAACATCCATAATCAATCGGTCCGCACCCGGACCGATTTTTTTGTGCCAGTGATTGAAAGCGTTTACTAATGGTGCTAGACTAAATAACGAATGAACGATTGTGACAAATCAAATCGTGCAATTCATAATCTAATCCAGAGGTGAGCAACATGGCAGAGCCATTTGTGACAAGCAGTGCAGAACAACCCCTCGACGTGATCAACGTGTTTGACCTGGAGGAGGCGGCAAAAGAAGTGATCCCCCAGGGCGCGTATGGCTACATCTCAAGCGGGGCCCAGGACCTTTACACCATCCGGGAGAATATTAAGGCGTTCAACCACAAACTGGTGGCGCCGCGCGTGCTGCAGGACATTTCGTTTCCCGCCGACATGCACGTCGACTTCATGGGCCATCGCCTGACCAGCCCGCTGATCATGGCGCCGGTGGCCGCCCACAAACTGGCCAACACCCAAGGGGAGGTCGCCACTGCCCGGGGCGTGGCCAAGCACGGGACTATTTTTACGATTTCGTCGTTTGCCAGTGAGACGTACGAGGCGCAGGCCGCAGTGCGTAACGGTCAGCCGCAGTGGTTCCAGCTGTACCAAAGCAAAGACGACAAGGCGACGAAGCAGATGCTCGATGTGGCCAAGCAAAATGGGGCCGAGGTGATCGTGCTGACCGCGGATGCGACCGTTGGCGGCTACCGCGAGGCGGACAAGCGCAACCACTTCACGTTCCCAGTCGGCCTGCCAATCGTGCCTTACGAAGACGGCCAGGACCGGACAATGGACGCCGTTTACAAATCGGCCAAGCAGGCCCTTTCGCCGCAAGACATTGCGTTCATTAAGGATTACTCCGGGCTACCCGTCTACGTTAAAGGGGTGCAAACCGCAGCCGATGCCGAAGTCGCGATCCGCGCCGGCGCCGACGGTATTTGGGTCTCTAACCACGGCGGCCGGCAGCTGGACGGCGGCGTGGCGTCGTTCGATGCGCTGCAAGTGGTGGCCAAACAGGTGGCTCACCGCGTCCCAATCGTCTTTGACTCTGGAGTGCGCCGCGGGATGCATGTGTTCAAGGCGCTGGCGTCCGGCGCCGACTTGGTCGCCATCGGCCGGCCGGTGATTTACGGCCTGGCGCTTGGCGGCAGCCAAGGCGTTGAGGCGGTGTTCGAGGAGCTTGAAAACGAGCTGCTGATTGCGATGCAGCTGACTGGCACGCACGACATCGGCGAAATCAAACGCACGCAGTTGATTGACAACCGCTACGCCGATTGAGTCAAGTCATTTTTGCCATCAAAATAGGCCAGCGGATGTGCTGGCCATAAGGGACCCTTGCGACTGCGACGCCGTGAGGGTTTTGTTATTCTGCAGGATTCTTCATGACGACGAGTTTGCCCGCCGGGTGGTGGCTTTCAAGCAGTCGGTGGCCTTCCTGCACGCCGGCCAGGGAAAACGGCAGCTGCTTAGCAATGCGCACCGAAAGACCGCCGGCTTCCGCCAGGGCCGCAAGTTGTGGGAAGACTGTTTCAGGCTTTTCTTGCGGCCCATCGCCGAGCTGCACCAGGTCGAGGCACTTGCCGCCGGTTGCCGGCTTGGCGTAGGCAGTGGTCAGCAGGGTGCCGCCCGGGCGGGTGATCAATGCGCCTGCGCCGTGGTCAAAGCCGCCGCTGATTGCATTGACGGTTGCGTCGGCCTGGTTCGCAAACTTTTCGGCCACGTCTTCGATGTCGTACGCCCCAATGGCGTCAGCCCCCAGCTGCTTGAGGTACTCGGCATTGCGCGCGCTGGCGGTGGCAATCACGTGCAGGTGCTGCGCCTTGGCCAGCTGCACCACCATGGCGCCCACCCCGCCGCTGGCGCCTTCGACCGCCAGCATTTGGCCGGGAGCCAAGGCGAGCGTCTGCAGAACGGTCGCCGCGGCGATGCTGACCTGTGGCAGGCCCGCTGCCTCGGCGAGACTGAGCCCCGCAGGCTTTTTCATGACCTTGCCGACGCTTGCGACCACAAATTCGCTGTAGCCGCCGATGGGCCGGTAATTGATCACGATATCGTTGACGGTAAAGTCAGCCACGCCGGCGCCGACCGCGCTCACGCGGCCTACCACGTCGGTGCCGGGAACGATTGGCCACTTCAGCTTGCGATAGGCCGCCTGCTCGCCGCGGCGCAGGGAAACGTCGTAGGGATTGAGGCCAAAGCCCAGGACCTGGATCTGCACCTGGCCAGGTTTCGGCTCCGGCACAGGCGCCTGGATAGCGGTAAAAACCGCCGGCTCGCCGTAATGATCAAAACCAAACCGAATCAAAGCGATTCCTCCTTGAGTCGCCCGGACTGTGCCAGCCAGCGCTTGGCGGCTTGCAGTTCGGACAGGTTGAGATTGTGCTGCTCGTCATGGGAAAAAGTGGTCAGCTCACCGCCTGCAGTTTGAATCTGCGCCTGAAGCGTCGCAAATTCTGCTTGGGAGACAATGGGGTCATGAGTGCCATACGATGCCCAAACCAAGGTCCGGGGCGAGAGCTTCGGATGGTCCAGCGGCCCGAGCGGTTTGGCATGAAACAGCAAGACGGTACGGTACGGCAACGGCCGGCTCATCATGGCCCGGATGGCGAGGTTGCCGCCATTGGAGTAACCGGCGACGATCATCCGCGAAGCAAAGAGCTGATACTTGCGGGTTAAAGCGGCGGCCGTGTTCAGTAGCCAGGTTGTTTCAGTGTCCAGGTTGGCGAAGTCGATCGTGCCATCCGGCAAGTGCCGGAAGTAGCGGGTTTCGCCTTGCTCAATCTCACGGCCGCGAATGGCCAGCCGTGGGGCGTCTGGCGCGATGAATTGGCCAATCGGCAGCAGGTCGCGCTCCGTGCCGCCGTTGCCGTGCAGCAAGAGCAGCGGCGACAAGGTGCGGTCCCCATCGATAAATTGATAATGCAGTGTCATGTTCTCCTCCAGATCTAGGTGCCAGCAGGCAAATTGCGGCTGCTTCAAAGCTAGCCTACGACTTTGCCGGGGCAAAAGCGACGAATTAGCCTTGACTTTGCGCGTCAAAGCGTGAATAATTCTTGGGGCTTCGGTCAAGTTTGCGCGCTTGCGGTACCGGCTCTTTCTGCGTGTTATAATGAAAAGAACTAGATTACAGAGGAGGCCGCTTGTGGCAGTGTTCGAACCGACTTGGCTGGTGAAGGCCATCTACAATTTAACGCCGGCGCAACTGAAACGGCAAGGCATCTCGGCGGTGCTGACTGATCTTGACAATACGCTGATCGCCTGGAATAACCCGGACGGTACCAAGCAGCTGCACGATTGGCTGCAGGAAATGAAGCAGGCTGGGATCACCGTGATGGTGGTGTCCAACAATAACCGGGCGCGAATCGGCCGCGCGCTGGCCAAGCTGGATCTACCTTTTGTGGCCAGAGCCATGAAGCCGCTGCCGCTGGGCATCAACCGCGCGGTGCGCCAGTTGGGGCTCGAAAAGCGCGCCGTAGTCATGGTGGGCGACCAGCTCATGACCGACATGGCAGCGGGTAACGCCGCCAAAGTGAGGACGGTGCTAGTGCAGCCGCTGGTGGAAACCGACGCCTGGAACACGCGGATCAACCGCTTTTTCGAAGGCTTCGTCCTGCATCGCATGAAGAAAAATAATCAGCTTAATTTTACGGAGGAATTGAATGACAAACACTGATGAGCCGCTGTATTGTATCGGCTGCGGGGCCCGCTTGCAAAGCACGGACCCCAAAGCGGCAGGCTTTCTGCCGGCAAGCTCACTTGACAAGGCCCGCGCAGGCGAAGAAGTTTACTGCCAGCGTTGTTTTCGGCTGCGTCACTACAATGAAGTCGCGCCGGTTGAACTGACCGACGACGATTTTTTGCGCCTGCTGAACGCCCTGGGTGAAAGCGACGCGCTGATTGTTAACGTGGTGGATATTTTTGACTTTAACGGCAGCGTGATCTCGGGGCTGCACCGCTTCGTCGGCGACAATCCGGTGATTCTGGTCGGCAACAAGGCGGACGTGCTGCCCAAGTCGATCAACCCGCGGAAGGTGACGAACTGGCTGACCCAGGCGGCCCACGCCCAGGGACTGCGGCCGGTGGCGACAGTGCTGACCTCGGCCAAAAAGGGCCACAACTTGGACGCACTGCTGGATTTGATCGAGCAGTACCGCGCGCACCGCGACGTGTACGTGGTCGGGGTGACCAACACCGGGAAGTCCACGCTGATCAATCGCATCATTAAAGATGAAAACGGCATGGCCGACCTGATCACCACCTCGCGCTTTCCCGGGACCACGCTGGACCGGATTCAGATTCCGCTGGACGACGGCCACTTTTTGATCGACACGCCAGGGATTATTCACCGCCGGCAGATGGCGCACTTCCTGAACCCCAAAGACCTGAAGCTGGTGTCACCAAGCAAGCCGATCCGGCCAACCGTCTATCAGCTGAACCCTGGCCAAACCGTCTTTTTCGCCGGGCTGGCTAGGTTTGATTACCTGCGCGGCCCGAAAGCCGGCTTCACGATTTACGCCGACAACCAGCTGCTGCTGCACCGCACTAAACTGGAAAACGCGGATGCTTTTTACGACAAGCATCGCGGGGACTTGCTGAGTCCGCCGCGCGCGGAAGATTTGGCTGATTTTCCCAAGCTGGTGCGCTTTGAGTTCACCCCCAAGGAGGAGTCGGACCTGGCGATTGCCGGGCTCGGCTGGGTCGTCGTGCCGGCAGGCGTCACGGTCGCCGGCTGGGCGCCAGACGGGGTCGATGTGTTGTTGCGGAAGGCTTTAATTTAGGAGAATACACATGCTTACTGGAAAACAGAAACGCTTTTTGCGCGGCCGGGCCAACCGGCTGCGGCCCATCGCCACGCTGGGCAAAAACGGGCTGTCCGACCAATTCGTCGACAGCGTCGCCAAGGCCTTGGAGGCGCGCGAGCTGGTCAAGGTCTCGCTGCTGCCCACCGCCGAGGAGACGCCCGATGAAGTCGGGGCTTTTCTGAGTCGGACGATCAGCGGCGCCCAGGTCGCTCAGACCATGGGCCGCACCGTCCTGCTTTACCGGCGGTCGACGCAAGAGGCGCACCGCAAGCTGTCGGTCGAAGTGGCCAAACTGGGGAAGTAAGCGCATGGGGATCACAAGCAAGACAACGACTTTGACGCAGCCAGTGATCACCGAGGAAGTGTCCGAGCAGATTCTCGGCCCGCGCCGCAAGCAGATCGGGATCCTTGGCGGCACGTTCAACCCGGTTCACATCGGCCATTTGATCATGGCCGAGGCAGTCGGCACGACGCTCGGTCTGCAAAAAGTCCTTTTCATGCCGGATAACCAGCCGCCACATGTCGACCACAAGGACGCCATTGACGTCGGCCAGCGGGTGACCATGTTGCAGGCCGCGATCCACGACAACCCGCTGTTTGACCTGGAGCTTTCGGAGGTCAAGCGCGGCGGCGTCAGCTACACCATCGACACCATGCGCGCGCTGAAAAAAGCCCACCCCGACACCGATTACTATTTCATCATTGGGGCAGACATGGTGGCGTACCTGCCGAAGTGGCGAGAGGTCGACCAGCTGGTCAAGCTGGTGCATTTTGTCGGCGTCAAGCGGCGCGGCTTCACCCCGGCATCGCCGTATCCCATCACCTGGGTCGACGCGCCGCTGATCGACGTGTCGTCCAGCGAGATCCGCACGCGGGTGCAAACCGGTCAGAGTATTCGCTACCTGGTCCCGGATTGCGTCCGCGCTTACATTGAGAAAGAGGGCTTGTACCGTGAGTGACTATGAATACCCGGCCAGCTTAACGCATGACCTGAACCGCGCCGAGCTGCTGAACCATCTGCAGAATCGGCTCGACGACGCCCGCTTTCAGCACTGCCTGCGCGTCGAGGAAACGGCGCGGACGCTGGCCGAGCGCTTTGGCGCCGACGTGGACCGGGCTGGTTTGGCCGGGTTGTTTCACGACTACGCCAAGCAAATCCCTGTAGCCGACTACAAGCGCGTGATTATGGAAGACGGGTTTGACCCGGACCTCTTGAATTACGGCCGCGGCGTGTGGCACGGGCTGGTTGGCACCTGGTTTATTCAAACCGAGGTCGGGCTGACCGACAAGCTGGTGCTTCAGGCCATTGAGCGGCACACCACCGGCGACCCTGAGATGACGCTGCTCGACCAGATCATCTTTGTCGCCGACTTCATTGAGCCGGCCCGGACGCTGGATGCTGAAGTGGCCGCGCGCAAGGCGGCGCAAACCGACATGCGTCAGGCCAGCTACATTGAGCTGAAAAACACCCTGCAGTACCTGATTGCAGAAGACAAGATCGTTTATCCGAAAACATTACTGACTTACAACGCATTTATTCCTAAGGAGGGATAGTTCTGGACTCGAAAGCATTGCTAGAAACCGCCGTTCGTGCGGCTGATGATAAGCGCGCCGAGGATATCGTGGCGCTGGACATGACCGAAGTTTCACTCTTGGCCGACTATTTTCTGATTGCTAGCGGCGGCACCACGCGCCAGGTGCAGGCAATCGTCGACGCCGTTGAGGAAAAGGTCAAGGCCGCTGGCGGCCCGGAGCCGCGCATCGAAGGCAACAAGGATTCCAAGTGGATCCTGATGGACTTCGGCGACGTGGTCGTGGACATCTTCACTCCGGAAGAGCGCGCCTTTTACAACCTGGAAAAGTTGTGGAACGAGGCGCCGATTGTTGATTTGAAGGACTGGGTCAAGGCATGATTTATTCGACCTTTGCCGAAGTCTACGACACCCTGATGGATGATTCGCTGTATTTGCAGTGGCGCGATTACGTGCTGAAGCGCGTGCAGCCGCAGGGCCAGCTGCTCCTGGAGCTGGCTGGCGGGTCAGGGAGCTTGGCGCTGCTGCTCAAGCAGGCCGGCTTTGACGTGGCCGTGTTTGATTTGTCCAGTGAAATGCTGGCTTTGGCAGAGGCCAAGGCCGAGGCGGCCAAGGTCGCGCTGCCGCTGATTCAAGGCGACATGCAGGACCTGTCGGCGCTGCCGCAGTGCGACATTGTGACCTGCTTTGATGATTCGATCTGCTACATGAAGGACCTGGCCAGTGTGCAGACGGTTTTCACCCAGGTGGCCGAAAGGCTTTCGGTCGGCGGAGACTTTTTCTTCGACGCGCACTCGCTTTACCAAATGGATGAGGTGTTCCCGGGGTACATGTACAATTATCAAACCGAGGATTACGCGTTCATGTGGCACAGCTACGAAGGCGACGAGCCGCATTCGGTCGAGCACGACCTGACCTTTTTTGTCTACGATGAAAAACTCGACGCCTACCACCCGATGATTGAAACGCACAAGGAGCGGACCTATCCGCTGGCGGACTTCAAGCAGGCGCTGACTAATGCCGGCTTCGACCACATTGAGGTCACAGCCGACTTTGGCAAGCAGGCGGTGGGGCTGCAGAGTACGCGCTGGTTCTTTCACGCAAAGAAGGGATAGTTATGAAGGCCGTTGGCATGATCGCCGAATTTAATCCGCTGCACAATGGCCATGTGTTTGCGCTACAGCAAGCGCGCCGGCTGAGCGGGGCAGAGGTGGTGGTGGCGCTTTTGGCCGGTAACTTTGTTCAGCGCGGCGAGCCGGCCGTCGTTGACAAGTGGGCCCGCGCCAAGGCGGCGTTGGCCTGCGGCGCCGACTTGGTCGTGGAGCTGCCCACCACCGATGCCGTGCAGGCGGCTGACGGGTTTGCGCAAGGTGCTTTGGCACTGCTATCGGCGCTGCAGGTGCGATCCCTTGCCTTTGGCACCGAGTCACCGGCGCTGGATTACGCAGCCCTGGCGGCACGCGTCGCCGAGACCCCGCCGCAGGCCAGCCTGTTTCAAGATCACACGCAGACCTACGCCACACAGCTGAATCAGTATTACCAGCAAACTGCCGGCGTGTCGCTTGACGCTCCGAATTTGCTGCTGGGGCTCAGCTACGCGCAGGCCAATCGGCAGCTTGACACGCCGCTGCGCCTGCTGCCGTTTGCGCGGCAGGGCGCTGCACACGATGAGGCCGGCCTCAAAGCCGGTGCCAGCGCCAGTGCGCTCAGGGCGGCTCTGGTTCAAGGTGAATCGGTCGCTGACCTGGTGCCGGCGGCGATGCAATCAGGATTGATGGCCTCCCGTCACCAAAGCTGGGATGACCTGTTTCCGCTGCTGCGCTACCGGCTGCAAACCGCCGACCTAACCGCCCTGCGCGACATCTACACGATGTCTGAAGGGCTGGAGTTTCGGCTGACCGAGCAGCTGGCAGGCGCCCAGGATTTTGCCGGGTTCCTGCACCAAATCAAGTCCAAGCGTTACACTTACGCGCGGATGCGGCGGTTGTGCCTGTACGTGGTGCTGAACTTGACGAAAGCAGTGATGGCCGACGCGCAGCAGCACCGTTTTCTGCACGTGCTTGGCTTCACCGAGGCCGGCCGGCAGTATCTACATCAGATCAAAAAAACCGTTGAACTGCCGCTGATCACCAAGGTGTCTGCGGCCATGCTGGCCCCGGGCGGGCTCATGCAGTGGCAGCACCGCTGCGATCAGCTGATCGAGACCTTGAACGGCACCGCCCAGAATTACGGCCGCGTGCCGGTGATGCGAAAGGAGAATGACGCATGCTAAAATGGACACTCAGTGAGCTGGCCAAATATCGTAAAACGCCGCTGCATTTTCAGGAGACATTGGACCTGAAGCAGCACTTGGTCACCCGCGATCCCGAGATCCAAGATGTAACGCCAATCATGGTTGATGGGTACATCAGCTTCGACGATGGGGACTTGCTGGCGTCGGTGACGCTGCAGGGGTCAATGGTGATCCCGTCCACGCGCAGCCTGAAGCCGGTCGACTGGCCGCTGAATTTTACGTTTAGCGAGATCTACGTCACCGACCCGGCGCACGAGGAGAAGTACGAGGAAGACCAGCTGGTGCTGGATTTGGACGGTGACACGCTCGACATTCAGGCGGCAATCGAGGATCACATTTTGCTGTCGATTCCGATGCAGGTGCTGACCCCAGAAGAGGCCCAGGCCGGGGAAATGCCTGAGGGCGAAGACTGGACCGTGATGGGCGAGGACGATTACGCCCAAACCAAGGAAGCGGACGAGCAGCCCAATCCCGCTTTTGAAAAATTGAAAGGCTTGTTCCCGGATGACGAGGACAAGCATTAACCGTGGGTCCGGCTTTAATTGCCGGGCCATTTTTGCTAGTATTAACCTGTATTGATTTGCGATATAAATAAGCGGCGGGGCGACTCGTTCGTTTGGGAGGTAAAAACATGGAAACACCAACAATTGGCGTCATCGGCATGGCCGTGATGGGCAAGAACCTGGCCCTGAACATCGAAAGTCGCGGCTACACGGTCGCCATTTACAACCGGACTGGGTCGAAAACGAAGAAAGTCGTTGAGGACCACCCGGAAAAGAAACTGGTGCCCAGCTACACCGTGGAAGACTTTGTGAATTCCCTGGAAAAGCCGCGCCGGATCATCATGATGGTCAAGGCCGGTGCCGGGACTGACGCCGTGATCGCCGAGCTGCTGCCGCTGCTTGATAAGGGCGACGTGCTGATCGATGGGGGCAACACCTTCTTCGAAGATACCATGCGCCGCAGTGCTGAACTCGACAAGTCCGGGATCAACTTCATCGGCATGGGGGTTTCCGGCGGTGAGCTGGGCGCCTTGCGCGGCCCATCCCTGATGCCAGGTGGCCAAAAAGAGGCTTACGACCTGGTTGCACCAATTCTCGAGCAAATCGCAGCCAAGGCGGACGAAGACGGCAAGCCTTGCGTGACCTACATTGGGCCAAACGGTGCCGGCCACTACGTCAAGATGGTTCACAACGGTATCGAGTATGGCGACATGGAACTGATTGCCGAATCCTACAACGTCATGCGCAACATGCTTGGGATGTCCGTTGATGAAATCGCCGGCGTCTTCAAAAAGTGGAGCGAAGGCGAGCTGTCTTCCTACCTGATCGACATCACCGCGGACATTTTGACCCGCAAGGATGATCTGGGCTCCGGCAAGCCGATCGTTGACGTGATTCTCGACGCTGCCGGCAACAAGGGGACGGGTAAGTGGTCCTCTCAAAGCGCCGCAGAGCTGGGCGTGCCGCAAAGTGTCATCACCGAGTCCCTTTACGCGCGTTACATCAGTGCGATGAAGGACGAGCGGGTCGCGGCCAGCAAGGTCCTGCCAAAGCCGGTCGGCAACGTGAAGTTTGAAAACCGCGAGGAGACCATCGAGTTGATCCGCAAGGCGCTGTACTTCTCCAAGCTGATGAGCTATGCGCAGGGCTTCGAGCAGATGCGCGTAGCCTCCGAGCACTACAACTGGAATCTGCAGTACGGCGAACTGGCACAGATCTGGCGCGCCGGCTGCATCATTCGTGCGAAGTTCCTGCAAAATATCACCGATGCCTTCACCAAGCAGCCTGATCTGAAGAACCTGCTTTTGGACGACTACTTCAAGGACATCGCCAAGAACTATCAGGAATCTGTCCGCGACTTGGTTGGCTTTGCCACTAAGGCCGGCGTGCCGGTACCTGGGTTCATGGCCGCGATCTCTTACTACGATTCCTATCGCAGTGAGGTCCTGCCAGCCAACATCATTCAGGCGCAGCGCGATTACTTTGGCGCGCACACCTACCAGCGGACCGACCGCGAGGGCATCTTCCATTACTCATGGTATACAGAACAATAAGTTTCGCCTAACCCTGTTGATCGTCAACAGGGTTTTCTTGTGGCTTGCTTTTTGGAATAGACCAAAGCTGGTTTAGATATTTATAATTTAATATTGTCAGACGTGGTATAGCCCAATGAGAACGCTCACGCCATTCACCGGTTTCCGGCTTATCTTAATGTTAAAACCTTATGTGATAGTTTTTCATGTGCCGATATGCTACAATCACAGCATAGAAAATGAAATGAGAAAATTGGCGATGTTGGTCGAGCCAGATGAGAATCTGCTTGGTCAGCGCGGATCGATTAAGGAGCAGAATAATGAGCCGGATTTTAATTATTGAAGATGAGAAAAACCTCGCGCGCTTTGTTGAGTTGGAACTGAAGCACGAAGGGTACGAGACCGCCGTGCACTTCAACGGGCGCACCGGCCTGGAAGCGGCGCTCAACGAAGACTGGGACGCGATCCTGCTGGACTTGATGCTGCCTGAGCTGAATGGCCTGGAAGTCTGCCGGCGCGTGCGCCAGGTCAAGAATACCCCGATCATCATGATGACCGCCCGCGACTCCGTGATTGACCGCGTTTCCGGCCTTGACCACGGCGCCGATGATTACATTGTCAAGCCGTTTGCCATCGAGGAACTGCTGGCTCGGTTGCGCGCGCTGCTGCGCCGGATCTCCATTGAAGGCGAGCACAACGCGGCCAAGCAGACGACCATCACGTACCGCGATTTGACGATTGAAAAAGAAAATCGAGTCGTGCGCCGCGGCGATGATATCATCGAGCTGACCAAGCGCGAATACGAGCTGTTGCTGACGTTGATGGAGAACATTAACGTGGTGCTGGCGCGCGACGTCCTGCTTTCCAAGGTCTGGGGCTACAACTCAGACGTTGAGACCAACGTGGTCGACGTGTATGTCCGTTACATTCGCAACAAGATTGATCGGCCAGGCGAGCCGAGCTACATTCAGACGGTTCGGGGCACCGGCTACGTGATGCGGTCGTAATGTCTGAACCTGAGTCAACAAAAACAAAACGGCGGCTGCCCCTTGGGTTCAAGTGGACAGCCGTTGTTGCAGCCGGCATTTTCTCCACCTTCATTGTGCTGTCCCTGATCCTGGTCGCCTTGATGCGTCAGGTGCTGATCAGCCAGGAACAAGGTGAGGTGAAAGAGACCCTGAGTGCCGTCGAACAGCGACTGGCCCCAGCCGCAAAGAATTTGACGACCACCACGGTCCTGCCGCGCATTGAAGCTGATAACCAGATCACCCCGCCGGCCGGCGGTGGCAGCGGCGATCCGCAGACCAGTGTCTACAACGACTCGGTTGTGCAGAAAATCGCGCGTGACGACATGTCGCTGGCAGTTTACGATCGCGACGGCCACAAGCTGTACACCTCACGGGACAGCGATGAGCCGCTTTCTCGTGTGTCGAGCAGCGTGGTTAAAATGGCCAGCAATGGTCGCTTTAAGGGGATGATCGCGCGCGCACCGATCACCTCCAGCCAAAACGGCAGGCGGATTGGCTACGTTCAGATCACCGACCACATGACGGCGTTTTATGCGACGATGCAGCGTATTTGGGAGCTGGTGGCAGCTCTGGCTGCGGCCGCGCTTCTGGTGTCCATGGCGCTGGGCTTTTTCCTCGCGTCACGCTTTCTCAAGCCGATTCGCTCGATTACCAAAACTATTGACCAAATCAACGAGGAGCCTCAAAGCAGCGCCCGTATCCCGTCGCTGCACCGCAATGACGAGTTGTCTGATCTGGTGGACGAATTCAATGACATGCTGGATCGCATTCAGCGCTTCATTGACCAGCAAGGCGAGTTCACACAGGACGTCTCACACGAGCTGCGCACGCCAGTTGCCGTGCTTGAGGGTCACTTGCAGCTGCTGAACCGCTGGGGCAAGGATGATCCCGAAGTCCTCAACGAATCACTGGCGGCGAGCCTGCAGGAAGTGCAGCGCATGAAGAGCCTGATTCAGGAAATGCTGGAGCTGACCCGCGCGGATTCGGTCGATGTGCAGTTCCCGAACGCGACGGCGGACATCAGTGAGGTGATTGCGCAGGTGGTCAACGACATGCGCATGATCCATCCCGATTTTGCCATCACGCTGGACAACGACCTGGAAGGGCCAGTTTACGTGCGGATGTACCGCAACCACTTGGAGCAGATTCTGATCATCTTGCTGGACAATGGGGTCAAGTACTCCACCAAGCGCAAGGAACTTCATGTCTCCGCGGCGCTGGACTCGGATGGGGTCGCCTTGGCGGTCCAGGACTTCGGCGAAGGCATTGCCCCGAAAGACCGCGAGCGTGTTTTCAACCGCTTCTACCGGGTCGACAAGGCCCGCAGCCGCGAAAAAGGCGGCAACGGCTTAGGACTTTCCATTGCCCAGCAGCTGATTGAAAACTACCATGGGACCATTTCCGTGGATTCGGCGCTGGGTTCTGGCTCGGTGTTCCGCATTCAGCTTCCGACCATCACGGCGGAAGAGGCGAAGCGGCTGCAGGCGCAAGAGGCCGCGCGGACCCCTGACGCAGCCAGCACAGATATGCATAGTCAACTTTAAGCGCGATCACGGTTTCATTCTGTCGTCATGACTCGGTCATGGCGGCTTTTTATATGAAACAGAACTTGATTTTGAGTACACCAAATACACCTACTCGAAATCTCAAAAAAATACAGGTATACTAGCTTTGCTAGCTAGCCTATATGCTTTGCGGCCAACGTAATCTCGATACGTTGGCTTTTTTT
>NZ_BOLU01000025.1:0-37826 GCF_016861825.1 Lacticaseibacillus sp. 866-1
GATTCACACGGGACTGCGCTGCTTTGGTGTTTCACCCATTGGGTGCGCCTATATGCTAAGGTTGAGTCGACAAAAACCATCACGAAAGCGAGGCTTCACACCATCTCAACTTTAACCAGCTTATCCCTGCAATGCAATACCAATGTGACTGTGACCGCCGACGGCGGTCAACTTTCAAATGACGCCGGGCTCGTTTTGTTCCAAGAGTTTCTTCATCGTATCAACTTTAGGCAACTTGCCAATCAGTGCCTCAAGTTACCAGACCAACGACGATTCTGGAAGGCCTCGATGATCGACATCTTCTTGGAAAAATTGTTGCTCGACGTTGCCGGGTATTTACATGACAGTAGTGCCAATGACTGGCAACGTGATCCCGTACTGGTGGCCACCTTGGGTAGCTCTCGGCTAGTCTCACAGCCCTCACTTTCACGGTTTTTCAAGCGCCTTGAAGACGCCGACCTAGATGACTTTCGGAAGCTTATCTGGCAAGTAGCCGCCTTGGCTTTCCGTCTTAGTGGTCAATCCCGCTTCGTGCTGGATATAGACTCGACGCATTGTGATACTTTCGGTAATCAAGAACGGTCCGCCTTCAACGCTCACTATATGGCCTATGGATATCACCCTCAGGTTGTATTTGATCAAGAGTCCGAATTGCTCTTAGACGCCTTGATGCGCCCTGGCAATGAGTACACCGGCAAGGAAGCCGATAAGTTCGTCGAGACAACTTTTTCGCGCCTATCGGCGCTCCCTCAAAGCACCAGCGTCATCATTCGAGGCGATTCGGGGTTTGCTGCGCCAAAATTTTACGAGATGTGCGACACACATGGCGTCGACTTTTTGGTTCGACTCAAGGCAAATTCAAAGCTTGGGAAGCTGGCAGAAACGGCCTTAGTGAATTGCCCTCCAAAATATGAAGAGAGCAAATGCGTCTACCACGAATTCAAGTATCAGGCCGCGTCATGGGGTAAAGCTCGCCGTGTTATCGTATGTTCTACTCATACGGCAGATGAGCTAGTTCCCTGGAACCACGCATTCGTAGTGACCAGCCTGGCCTCCGAGGCTCCAGAGACTTTGTTCAAGACCTATAGACAGCGGGGCAATGCTGAAAACCAAATTAAGGAGCTGAAATGCGGGTTTGGCTTTGACAAAACAGACAGCTCAACTTTTGCACGGAACACTGCACGAGCCTTGATCACCGGTATTGCCTATAACCTGGTTCAGCTCTTTAAACAGCTCTTTGTCTCGGAAGACCGTCGTTCAACCATCTCCTCGCTACGGTTCAGTCTCTTTCACATCGCCGGTAGGATTACTTGGCACGCCCGTCGTGTGGTGATTCATCTTGCTTCTAACTATGTTTACAAGAACTGGTTTAGTCGTCTCATGGACGAAGTCCATCAGTTGGCGACCTGAACTGAATAACTGAATAGGTCGTGCGTCGAGCCGAAAACTGGGTCGGTCTGTTCGTGGTGCATCGATCACCAACTTCTCCGCTCAGTCAGTATTCGCAACGCTCCAAACGTTGCTTTCAGACCGGCCAGATGCGATTTCATGTCCCAAATACCGAGGTGAATAATCCAGGACCTATTGTTTGCTTTCTAAGGCGACCATTTGCTTACTTATTGTTAAAACTACTTGCCGGATGCAGGGGCAGTAGTAGCAGGCGTGAAGGTGATGAATTTACCCGCGGCGGCATCGGCTTTTTCGAAGTCAGCACGCAAAGCTGCAAGCAGAACTTGTTCAAACTGTTCATTGCGGCTCCAACTGAGGTTGACGTTGCCACGTACTGCTTCAAGCACGAAATTCTTTACCGAGCCAACGAACGCAACGGTATCGCCGGCCTTGCCAAGCACATCATCAGCAACAACTACCAGCGGAGCACCGAATAATTGTTTGCCGGATGGAGACGTGATGGAATCTTGCAGAAGATAACGGCCTTCGCCATCTTTTTGCTTATCAATCACGGCAAAGAATGATTCAGATACAACAAACATGCGGTCAGCATAGTTAGTCAGACCGTGGTTAAACGCGTCTTTGACATCGTCAACGCTAGTTGCGGCAACGGGTGTAGCTGTAGCCAACACAGCGCCAATCTTGTGTTGTTCGGTTTGGTCCTTGATGTCCTGAACATATTGGGTAAGCAAACTAGTAATGTTCGGGTAATCTTGTGTCATTTCTAGACTGATTGGCAGAGAACCGCGCAAAGTTTGCACGTCATAGTTAACTTTGTCAATCGTTGCGTTGGCCAGTTGTGGGTTAACGGCGAGTTCTGCGGCGCTGACCAATTGAGCACTGGCCTTGTGCATCACAGGCAACTTGCCGGTTGGCGCGGAGACTTGAACTTTGGTTACGTAACCGCCAAGTTGTTCAGCGTCTTTTGGTTGCGCCATAACGTCAAGAACTTGGGACGGGATAACTGCTTCACCCGTGGCGGAGTCGAACCCCGCAGCGTCACGCTTAATTTCACCAGTCTTCAAAAAGGCTTCAAAATCCCGTTGTTCCTCAGTCTTTACGTTATCTTCAGTTAAATTTTTAGACATATCTTCTTTATCTCCCTTTTCATTATCAGCCACGTCTTCCGCTGGCTTATCTTCATCTTTTTCTTCGTCATCAGCTGGGTCATCATCAGCAACAGCTTGGTCATCATCAGCTTGTGTTGGCACTTGTTGGTCTGCCAATTGCTGACCTAGTGACTGAATAGCGTCTTGCAATGTTTCTATCATGCTGACCAAATCACCTGATGTTGGTTGAGCAGTAGTTTCATCGGGTGTAGCGTCACGCTTTTCTTCATTAGACTTGTCAATAACAACCTTTGTTTCAATTGACTGCTTTTTGTCATCAGCAGTTTGTTCTTCTTCTTTTTCTTCTGGCTTATCTGCCATGTCTTTACCTCCATTGTTCTTTAATGCTTGATAGTCTCGCTGTACCTCAACGGACGTCTGCGCGTATGCTGGGATTGGCGTTAGTGACAACTCATTCAACCGTTCAATTTGTGTTATCGTATGAATGGTCTCACCTGCGCGATAGTCCCAACTGTCCCCACCAGATGCAATGTTGAACCCAATTGACACGCCTTTGACGTTACCAGCGATAATGTTATTGTATACATCATGTGCCAGTGTGGTATCAGGAAGTTGAGCCTCGAAGTACAAGCCTTTTTGGTCAACCTTTAGGGTCAATGTGTTCGCGTCTACCCTTGCGAGAATGTTATTAAAATCATGTGCATACAGTAATAGCACACCGCTTAAATCAACGCCATCAAGTGCTGACGGCGAGATATACTCGATAAAGTCGCCTTTTAGTGATGGCTGGTTCCAAATAGCGCCATATCCGCTCAGCTTCATCTGACCAGTGGTGTCATCACGGGTGATTTCGGCGTAATACGTTCTAATGTCTGTGTTAGCCATCTATAACACCTCGTTTCAGCAACATAGCTTGCGCTTGGTCAGCGGTGATAGCCGGCGTAGTGCCGGACAGTAGCTTCTGAATCTGGTTAATCAAAATGTTATTGTCAGAGTCAACCGCAACAGATTCATCAAAATCAACGTTAACACCCAACTTTTGCCCTAGCTCAGCTTCAATCGGCTGCGTATAGCGCCTCAGAGCGTTCTGGTATAGGCTCTTTGTCATGTCCAATGAACTCTGCTGGTCACCTTGACCGTTCAAATAGGCAGCTGGAACACCAAAGGCCTCAGCAATCGCCGTTTTACCAAAGTCCAGGGTCGATAAAAATTTAGCGACGTCTGAGTTAATCTGCAATGTGTCAACACTGTATAGCTGGTCTTCAACCAATGGTCGACCGGCGTTAACCCCACTGTTAGCTACCTCGAATGCCTTTCTGGTGGCTTCCTTTTCTTCACTGCTCAGAGCACCCTCGTTTACCTTAATGCGGACGCTTGGGTTAATAGCATTTTTCAAGGTTGACAACGTTAGCTGACCGGAAAAGTCTTGCATATTCACTGATTGAACAAGCGATTGAAGTGGGCTTATGCCTATCAAGCTGTCAGTTTGGTTACTACCCGTGCTAAGCAACCGGAAGTGTAACATGCTACTCGACGGATAGCTTACACTGCCGCGATTATCAGCATAGTTGATTTGGTAAGCTAAGCTGGATGAATTGTCGTCCAGGATAACGTTTACCGAACCAGTTGGCACCAACTCTAAACTTGTCGGAATGTTGCTGGCGTCGCGCTTGATGACCACGTAAGCATTACCTGACAGTAGCATTGACGCAGTCACGCTTTGCCAGAAGTTATACCCACTAATCAATTGGCTAGGCTGGCGCAATACGCTTGCAAACGGCGCCGGTGCAGTTATTGTAGAGCTGGCGACGTCTGAACTAAGCAGATTTATAACCGCGAACACGTCGGCATTTTTGAGAGCATATTCAGCTGAGACTAAATGGTTTGGCAAGGCGATACCATTCTCAATGATAAAGCTTGACATGTTTGTTGATGGAATGGTCATACTACGTGTCTGTTGCATTCGTAGATATGGATTAAAAATACTCATTACCTACCACCACCTTTTGCTGACGGTGTGGGCGTGAGCAACCAGCCGCAGAATAACAGCGCGATACCTAAGCCAAGCGTACCCACGATGACATTAAATAGGAATAGACTTGTCACAATCGCGATTACACCCGCGGAGAATAGAAACATCGGTAGCCACTGGCGTAATGTTTCCAGTTTTTCCATGCGCCCACCCCCTTTTGTTTACTTATTGTTTTCATTAGCTTTTTACCTCTCATATATATAACGTAAGTTGGCGTCCGTTTTTTGACCTTTTTTGACCTTTCAGCGAAAAAAATTATATAGACTTTTAAAAGCCTACATTCATCAGGAATTTATGGCGTTCTTCATCGCTCATACCTGATAGGGGTGACAGTTTCTTGTCGGTCGAAAAGTCGGGGTCAATGTCGCTAAACTCGTAAATAGCCCTGCTAAATGCGTCGATGACCGCGTCTACCGCATCAATTTTGCTGCTGGCTTTCTCTTTGTCTACCTTTATACCAGCTGACGACCCCACCAAAATCGCATTAGTCAAAGCATACTGAAGAACTGGGTCATCATCGTAGTGAACTCTGCCTTCACGCAACGCCTTTGCGAATTCGTGAGTAGGCTTATCCAGCTTTGGCGCGGTCTGTTTCAATGGCATTAGCGGAAAGGGCTCATGCTGGGCCAGAACGTCAAGCACATCGCTGGTGCCCCACGCATCGTAGATAAAGAACTTAACGCTGAGGTGGTGAACCTCCACATAGTCCATTAGCCAATTTACCACGGCTGATTCATCTATGTAGCCATATCTGTTTGAGGCAATTGTTGCATATCCCTGCTGTTCTGCCTGCCGGTAGTTGATGCCATCTAACTTTTCTTTCTGCTGGATACTACCACTTGTATGGTTGGTTGGGACCCAACTGTGTTGCTGGATATAATAGTGAACTTCCCTATTTTCTTGATAAGGAAACACAAATGAGATAGCGGTATCATCGCTCAGCTTAGATAGGTCAAAGCCAATGTAAACTGTGCGACCATCAATATCGAACGGTTTGTCCGTTACCCCTGCCTGAATGTCGTGCGGATTCAAGAAGCGATTCTCTTTTACCTGCAACCACATATTCAGGTTTTTGTTAACGAACTCGCTAATACTTCCGTCAGCTTTTTTTGTGTCGCGCTCGCTTATCATACTGTCTAGCATCGTCTGGCCCGCTGTGGGAAGCAACGGGTTGGACTTAACCCACGTCTCCGGGCTGTCTACTTCGTCTTCCGAGTCTTGCGTGTAATTCACCATCAGATTGTCGTCCAATTCCCGCTTGTCATCATGTAGCATTGCCTGTCTGATTAACTTTTCGTCTAATAACAGTGAACTTGTTGAATCTGGGTAGGCTGTGCTAATGTTCCAGCTCTGGCTATCGAACGTCTGTACTTGTCCTGATGTGATTTTGCCATTGTTTTGCTTAATCAGGCCAATACGCCCATCGTCGCCGACCTCGTCGTGTACACTGAAGGATAAATGGTAGCTGTCGAACTGCCCACTTTCATCAGAAAGTCGAAGCAACTGGTTCTGACTAGTGTTGGACTTTACGGAATCTTCGCCAATTTTCACCTTCATCTGACGCATTTGGTCGCCAAATCCTTCACGGCGTAACCGATTGAAAGTGCTTTTAACGTAACGCCAGCCTTTTTTTGACTGTTGGCTTACCGGTGCTATATAGCTCATATCCTGATTGCTACGACCGGCACTAGCAATTAGATATTGGTAACACAGAAGTATAACCGTAAGGTAAGTCTTACCATTAGTTCTACCAACGCTAAACACAACGCGGTGAAAGCGTCGCTCGCCACTGCTATTTCGCCACCCTTGTGACCAGCACAATAATGCCTTTTGCCATAAGGCCAAGGGAAGTGGCACCCCGGCCGAGGGGTCAGGGCATAGACTTGCAAATGCTAAGACTGTTCGGCATGCGTCTAAATCGTAGTTATAGTTAAAGTCAGACTGCTTACTTTCTGCACGAGCTAAGTCTTGCAAATGTCTAAACGCCGCCAACTTTATGTCTTTACCAGCTAATATCTGACCTTCAAGAACTTGAAATGCATACACTGTGCCGGGGTCGTGGTACTTTTCAGAAACAGCGTCGTAAACACCTGATTTAAGCTGCTCTTTATAGGCCTTGTCAACGTCAGCGTCAGGTTGGGTAAGGTCAAATTGTTCAATCAAAATTGCTCACTCCCTGCCTGCCGTAACTTTTCGACAATATCTTCGGTGTTGTCCTCTTGGCTATCTGCCTGTACATTCATCAGGCTTGCCCGCGCCTGTGGAGATAAGCCTAATGATTCTGCCAAACTCTTAACCTTTGCTGTAGCTGAATCTAACACCTGACACGCTGGGTTCTTACGGCCATTGGCCAAGACTATGCCGCTCTTCATGACCTCATCGTATGCCTGACGGCGAACAGCTATCTGCTCACAAAGACTGCTTACAATCTGCTTGTCACCCTGCTTGACTAGCCCCGTTTGATTTAGAATTGGGACTAGTTCATGCCATGCTGCGTAGGCAACACCTGACAGATACCTTGGTGGCGTTGCTTGTAACGCCTGCCAGTCCTTTGTCTGATTCATCAACTCTTCCGTCCTGCGCCGCTGGTCGGCTCTATCCTTAGGGTCTTGTGTTATTTTCATCTTTCTACCCATGTCTGCTGTACCTCCAGTTCTGCTTAATCCGCTGTTAACCCCGCTGTGTCGCCCTTTTCTTACCTCATTGAAATAACATACGTGTTTACTTGCTGTACTTCAGTAAGTGCTATAAACGCCGATATATCAACGTTTTTACCCCACTGGGTGAGCCTATTAAAACATTTTAATAACTACACATTTTTTGACGGCGAGCCATTTTGTTATGTGCGGTTCTGCTATAGCCTACGGGGGCGGGGGTTACAGCGATATTGCTGTTGTTACTTGTGTTATTTTATAATCTTGTCCGTAGACTCGCTTTAAATATTTATACATAAATTATTCACTGTGTCTTTATATCCCTCACTTATATAACGTAAGTTGGCGTCCGTTTTTCCATTACAATACAAAAGGGCTAGTCATTAGGCTAGTCCCCTTGTCCATTACTCTTTAGTTAGCAACTCATCACGCTGTACGCCACGTGAACCACAATCGTTGCTGATACTGTTGGTCGGTGTACTATCTCCGCTTGCCACCCGTCTTTGTATAGCGCCGATAACACATCTGTGACGACTGGCTGGTCTACCTGCCAGTAAACATCATCATAATCGCCTTCGCTAGCGTTCATGCGGATAACATGTTCTATCGTGTCTACCTCCCATATGACCCCTTGCGCATACTCATCACTATGTCTAATCTCGCTTGCTTTCATTGTATGTAATCCTCTTTCTTTTCGTTTAAGACTTTCGCCCACCATTTCCTGTCCAAGTGTCTAAGCTTATTATCGCCTTGTGTTTGCTTGCTTATAATCTGTTCAAGTGACGTCTTCCTTGTATGACATCTGTAGCATAACGTCCACAGATTAGCACTATCTAATGCTTGCTTACTGTCGCATATCCTCAGTGGGATTATGTGGTCAATGACCTTTCTATCTGTCACCACGTTGCCGCAGCTTTGACACACTGCCATGTCTCTGGCATAAACATAGTCACGCACAGACCGCCACTGCTTGCTGTTGTAAAACTTTGCTGCCTCTTTGTCTCGCTCTGTGTCATCGTAGCGCTTAGCCTTCTGCGACCTTATCGCTTGACCTAACTTTGACCGCCGGTATTCGTCCTTCTTTTCCTGCCATGCCGCCTCATGCTGTTGCTGATGAGCGTCACAATACCGCTTTGAGACTGACACAATCTTATGGCACAATGGCTCACCACATTCGTGCACTATTTTCTTATGCTTACGATTAGAACGGTAGGTCATTATCGGTCACCGTAATTGCCGTCTTGTTATCCTCGTGGGACTGCTTACTATTGCTTAGCAAGAAGATGTGTTCAACAGTCACTTCAAAGCCGTGCTGGGTTACGCCATTCTTGTCTTGGTAAGTGCTAGTCTTAATCCTGCCGCTAATTCCCACGCGGTCACCTTTGGCGCAATATTTACGCATCACCTCAGCGGTCTTACCAAAGGAACTAACTGGGACAAAGTCACTGTCTTCACCGTCTGCTGACTTATAGATTCTTTTAATCGCCAACAAATTTGTAGCTACGCCATTGCCAACCTTTGTGTCCAGTGCTAACCTGCCTATCATATTTACACTGTTCATATGTATACCTCTTTCTTCCTATATACACTGTTGTTTATCTGTCCGCTAAAAGCTTGTTTAACTCTGCCTGACGCTTGTAAGCCCTGTTTACCAGCACGTACTTGTCATGCCCACTGTGGGCAAAGTCGTTCATTACCCAGACCTGATAATGAATGCCTGGCGTGTCTACCAGCTCATTAATCACGGCTGTGTCTTTGTGGTCATATACCCACTTGCCTAGCTCATTGTCATCAGCGCCATTCTCAATCATGATTATGAACTCGCGCAATATGCCTAACTCTTTTTGTAGCCTGCCATCTTGTCTGCTTGCCATTAATCCCTGCGTCCTCGTCGGGTGGCTATGACAGTACGCAACCACCTTCCGGAGCTTGCTGTTAAACTGTTTGTCATCTTGTCCAAAGTCTGTCATCGTCTGTAACTTACCTTTGGTTAACAAACTGGCTATCCATGCCCTCGTCTGACTATTGGTGAATAATGATGGTAATAGCGCTATTACTTGCTGTAAATCATCTTCTGAGCGTTGGCTAGGGTCAAGCCGGATGAAGCCATCGTTGACAGATGGAGATAACCGCTGCGCCTTTTCAGTCTCAACTTCTGCCTCATGCCTAGCTCTCCGTGTTAAATCCTTGCGGGCATATTTCATTTTTGCCTTAAACTGATTGTCGTCAGTGCTTATAGCGCGCTGTATGTCTTCGTCTGTCATTGTCGTAAGCCGATGGTCTAATAGCTCTATTAATAGCTCGTGACTAGCGTCAGGACGGCTAATGTTCAGCTCGCGCGCCAATTGCTTACTGTTCGACTGGAACGCTGGCCATGTCGTTAGGCACGCTATCGTCTGACTATTTATCATTTTCGCGTTTAACCTCGTCTATAACACCGGTTGTAATCGTTGAGACGATGCCGTAAGTACAGGCCAGAATCCAATAATCGAACAGGCTTGACCAGTCGACTGGCAGGATATGACTGGCGACTAAAATTGTCAGGGTGATACCGCCGGCGTACAGCAGATTTGGAACGTCGATTCTTACTTTTTTCATTTGCATTTACTTCCTATTTGATTTGTGATATTTTATAATTGGGAGTATTTTAGACTTTTTTGGATTAAGCGAAAATAAAGTTATAACCACTAGCTGATGGCAACGTATACTCGCCTCTGCAAATGCCGCGAACCGTGGGATAGCTGACGCCGCAGTACTCAGCGGCTGCGCTAATCGACGGGTACTTCACGCGGTCACCTGTGCTAATATCAATGGAAATCACTGGGTGCTTGCCAGATTTTATACTGCGCTTACGCAAGTTGTCCCGGTGGGATAGCCATTGCAGATTGCTGGCAGAATTGTTGGCGGAATCGTCATCGCGGTGGTCACAGTCGCTTAGGCCCAGCGGATTCATTCGCCATGCCAATGCGGTGAGACGGGACACGGTAGTTGTTGTCTGGTGGCCGTCATCGCGAAGAACGCTAACCACGCTGTAACCGCCGTTGTTTAAATGCGTGGTCAGCGGCTTACCATCGCTACCACGCCGGATAACGCCGGTGTAGCTTGCCATGTAATGCGAGAAAGGGGCACCGCAGGGACGCCATGATGCATGTGTGTTTGCCAGCTTGAATAGATAAGTCGTTGTAATACCGCTTTTAGGTGCTGTCATTAACGCTTCTGTATAGTTTGCCATTTTTATTTCTCCTCTTTGTCTTGTCCTGCTACTTAATTATACAACGCTTTGATAGTTTAAACGGTTTAGTCGTTAGCTATCGCTTTACATACACTAATATGGCATTCACAAAAGAAAAAAACGCTAATTTTGACCGTTTTATCGATATGTAACACAAATGTAATATTTGCTGACTTACCGGCTGGTTTACCGGCGGCTTAACTTAACGGAGGCATACAATCGTGCAAATTGGTATACCCCCACTTTTCTAAGTCTGTCACACCTTCTAACTACTACTCTCCCAAGACATACAGCAGTTACGTGTGACAGACTGTGACAAATCTGTGACAAGGTTAATGGCATTAACTCGCTACTCCCACAAGGCTTTGACCCTTGCTATACCAATCTTGTCACACTTGTCACACCTTTATTTCAAACAAAGACAAATCGTGTGGGGTAGAGAGCTGTGTGCCATAGCAGTATACGTTACCCCCTACTATCCGAAAGTGTTGGGAATTTAGGTGTGACACTGTGACAAATCGCTGTATCCCTTGGGAGAGTAGGCGTTAAGCTGTCACAGCCTGTCACACCTGTCACATTTCCAACTGTGACAGCAAAAAAGGCGGCCATCACTGACCGCCCCCTGCTGTTTATTCACTATCTATTCTTCTGCCTAACTTACCACCATTTTACTTACCCTTCATCATCGTCCTAAGCTGACCACGCAGGTCATCATTGTCTAGCGCGACCTTTTCAAGGCAGAGTCTCAGTGCCTGAGCAGTGGTTGGAACCAGCAGCTTTTCAGCAGATTTAGCCTGCTGGTAGTTGTCCATTACATAGCCAAGTCGTGCTGCCGTAGACTTGCTCATTTTTTCCATTTCCAAAGCCTTGACCTGGCACAGCTGGTCCGTGTACGCCCTAGCTGACCTGTCCTCAACGCTTGCCATCGCAGAAATTGTGTCTGCGGCTGTTTTCACGGTCATCAGTGGCTGGTTTATCTGCCCCCGCGTCTCCATGATTGCGTTGAACATCTGTATCTCTGACCGTCCGGCCCCGCCACGAAGATCGGGAAAGTAGTCGCGCGTTACGTCTTCGCCTAACAGTGAATTGATAATTGCTTTGGACGGCCGCGTTGACAAATTGATATTAAAGTTGTCCGCCAGTAGTGACCAATCTGTGCCGGAAAAGTCTCCAAGTGTGTACACATGGTGGGTCAAAATGTCTTTACCGCCGCGGTTGACGACAGTATAACGCAGGCCCTTCAGCGGTTAGTTCCTCAGGGGTCGAAAGGTGAATAGCGCCGGCGACTCTAAGGAACACTATGGCGTTACGGACGCGATCTCTAGACACGCCTGTTTTTGCAAGCAAATTAATAACGTCCTTGCTATGGAGAATGAACACACGCCCAGGCTGTTTGCCCAATTGTTCACCTGTCACCTGATTAATGGCCATCAGCTGTAATGAACGGTAAACTTCGCATAGCAATTTTTTGTCATCTCTGAGTGGGTCATACTTATTTATTGGTTTAAGCACGGACTTTACTACCCTATCGTGCTTCAACGAATAGTCTAGCTTGTCTAGGTTAGCTCCGGCAAGGTAACACGCGGATTGGTAATCTAATCGCTGACTTATCTCTGGGTAGAACATGTGAAGAAAGGTTGGCAGCGTCTTAATATCGTTGACGATGTTAAGAAAAGCGTTAACTGTGTTTGTCGTATAGTTTTTGCCGCTTATAACCTTGACGTTGCGATTGTAACTTTCATTAAGACCAAACTTTTTCATGTTGATTGACTGTGTCAGCATGTAGAGACTAGTCTTACCCTTTGTGTTACGCCTGTTATGCTTAGTCTGAACGGCTAATTCGTCCAGTTTATCTTCCCATTTTACAACTTTTTTCAAAATCTTACTCCCAGATTGCAATTTTTTGATTGCTGTGTTAACGTAAACTTGATAAGTTCTGTCAACTTTGCCTTCACATATAATAATAGCATAGACATGCACAAATCAACGACGTTTTGGGCCTTTTTTTAATACCTTAACCTTTTCTTAACATTATAGGGACATTTCATGTCCCACTAGGGTCAAATTGCGTCCCAAAAAGTGTGTTTTTGCTCCGACAGCAAAAAACGCCCCCTAAACGCCTATATGACGGCATTGGAAGCGCTTAATCAGTCCATTTTGCAGTCACTATAAGTTACTTAGTATGTGCGTGCAAATAGCGTACCGCTCTTCGCTCTCACACCTGAGTTAAACCTAGTAATACGCCCTTTGGCTTCTCTCTATCGCTCAAAGTCTCACCACAGGCGTAAAGAGGCGTAAAGCTGGGGTACTGGTCTTAACACGCTCAAAGAGCGAAGGTTTTGATAACCTGAAGCGCAAGCGCAAGGTTAATGCTCAAGCTGATTTCAGCTTGTTAGGTGAAGGCCTGGAACAAGCCGAGGGCGAAAGCCCTCTGGTCTGTATAGCTTAATGATAGCTTATGTCTTACAGTAACTAGACAGTAACCAGTTTCGCTACGCTCAACGGCTATCGCCCCACTTTCGCTACGCTCAAGCGGTGCCCCATGAAGCTGTGATCAGCTTCAGCAACGGTGCGTCATCAAAAACCGATGCGCACAAAATGCCAAATCCTTACGCTTCGCTTCTGTGATGAAAAGTAAGCTAAAGTATTACCATAAGTAAGCTAAGGTATTACTGGTTTTAAGCTGAAAAGCGTATACCCCTATGGATACCATTAGCACAATACGCCCTTAACAGTATCCGAATGGAGCGTAGCGACATGAGACTGTTGTATATACCACAGTATTACCATAAGTAAGCCTAGGTATTACCATAAGCATTACCACAGTATTACTATGGCGTACCTCGATGGGACTGCAAAATGGCGGTATTAGTAGGTTGTCTGTGTCTTGCTCACCTTTTCACTATATGCATGTACACGCCGCCGTCCCCCCCCCGCCGCGTGTTCAGCCGGCTGTATGACCACACAGTACCCATAGGAGGCTCATACGTGCGTTCTAAGCTGTTTTAAGCACATTCGGTATAACTTATCGGCGGTCTTAAACACGCTTATATGCGCTTATTTACCCACGGCGTATAGTCGCGAAAGGCGTTACCCATGTGGATAGCAATCGTGGCTGTTACCGCCGTGGGGTAAGCCTGCATTCCCTCGTGGTGTTACCGCGTGAGTACCCCTGAAAGGCTCATACTGGCGTTTTAAGCCGCTTTAACTCTGTTTGGTATAACTACACGCAATATCGCCTTTTTCTCACCAGCGGGTGTAACTGCTGGTCATACCGCGTGGCGTACTCGTGGCATACTCACGTGGCGTACAAAAAAAGTACCCCTATGGATCATCATAGGGGTACTAGCCTGCTGGCGGTAATGTTATTTTATTAGCTTACAAATGGTGCTATCTGATGTCCTCTGTCATGTCTTACGCGAGGTGAAAAAAGTCATGAAAACATGTGATAATTGGGTGAAAACAGGCTCATAACAGCCTGATTTAACGGTCTTTAGGCGGTGAAAACGGTGGCACTTGGCTTAGACGCGCGGTTCCACCCTACTTCAAGTCAGAGACTTGCCCTTACTTAAACATGGCTCGAAAACGCCCGTCGCAGCTCGGCCGGCAGGGCTTTCACTACCCCCTGCTCGCTGCATGGCCCATGGCCTGCGACGCTTTTTCTCATCACCGATTCAATTATTTTAAGTATAGCACGCCCCACCTGCTGGTCAAGTTCAGCCCTGTTTGGGGTAGGTGCGAAGAACCGGCGGCGTGTAGTGGTCGATGAACTGCCCAAGGACGCTTAAGTCCGCCGTGAACAGCAGTTTACTGCGATCCGCCGCGGACAGGAACCCTTTTTCGACCATTTCATCGTAAAAGACCGCCAGGGAATCGTAATAATGCGCCACGTTGTAAAACGCACAGGGACTGGCGTTATCGCCCACCCGCGCCCAGGAGAAGGCCTCGCTGATCTCCTCCAGCGTGCCGGCCCCGCCAGGCAGCGCCACGCAGGCGTCCGCCAAAGCCAGCATTCGCTTCTTGCGCGCCGCCATGTCCGAAACGACCTCAAGGTTCTGTAATCCGGCCAGGGCCGCGCCGCGCGCATACAGATTCTCCGGCATCACACCGTGCACCGTGCCGCCGGCCGAGAGCACGGCCTCGGCCAGCGTCTTCATCAGGCCGACGCCACCGCCGCCGTACACTAACTCAAACTGGTTTGCGACCAGCCACTCGCCCAGTTCACGGGCCGCCTGCTCATAGACTGGGCCGCCTGAATAGGCCCCACAATACACCGCCATTTTTCTCATTGCGCCACCTCCGCTGCCAGAATACCACAAAACCCACAGTCATTAAGCCTGCGGGTCCTGTCAAACATTAGTCTTCGTCTTGATCTGGCGCCTTGTGCTCACGCTCGTTGTGCCACTCGTTCAAGCTGACCAGTGCCGACATCGTGATCGGCAGCAAGATGACCAGTAAAATCAGGCCGATGATGACGCCCAGCGCGACTTGAATCAGCGTGGTGACGCCACTAGGCATCAGGGCCGCAAATGTGCCGCCCAGGATCACCGCCGCGGACAGGACGACTGCCCCGATGGTCGTGGCCGCCTTCAGCATCCGGATGCGAATGTCAGGTTCCTGACGCCCATCGCGGAAGCGAACCATCAGGAAGATACTGTAGTCGACGCCAAGGGCCATCAGCATGATGAACGTGAAGAACGGCGTGTTCCAGCTGAGCAGCGGCCGACCCAACACAACATTGGACAGCAGCCGCGTCATGCCCATTGAGGCGACATAAGCAGTGATCAAAGTCCCGAGGATCGTGATCGGTTGCAGCACGGACTCGGTAACGAAAATCAGCGCAATGAAGATCCCAATCACCATGATCGAGGCGGTGCGCAGGAAGTCGCCGTTCGCAAGGCTGCGCAGGTCGTGATTCTGAGCGGTTTGGCCGCCAATCGCGACGGTGGTGCCAGCGAGGCTGCTGTGCTTGACCTTGGCCGCCAAATCACGCTGCAAGACGCCAAAGCGCTTGTCTGTCTGATCGGAGTTCGGATCGCCTTTCAGCACGATGGTCATGGTAGTGATTTTGTTGTTGTCATACATGTAAGCATCAAGTGCCGGCTTAAAGGCCTTGGAATGGATCGAGGCCTTAGGCAGGTAGAACTGGTTGCCCATGTACGACCCTTGAAGCTCAGTCAGGTACTGATCCATGGAGTTTGACCCTTTTTCCAAGGCTGATAACCCATCGGTCGCAGACCCTAACCCATCTTCCAGCTTGGTCAGCTGGCCGCTCATCTGCTGAAGCTTGGTGTTCAGCTCCTGCACGCCGGCATTGACCTGCTGAGAGCCAGCGGTCAGCTGGCCGGCGCCACTATTCAAGGTGGCGCTATTAGCCGCTAACTTGCCGGTTCCGCCGGCTAAAGTCGACGCGCCGGCCGCCGCCTGGCTGGTGCCATCGGCTAATGTGCCAATGCCGCTGACGGCTTGGTTGGTGCCAAGGCTCAACGCGGCCAGGTTGGCGGCCAACTTCTGCGTGCCTTGACTCAAGGTCCCCGTCCCGCGGCTGAGCGCAGCTGCCCCACTGGCCAGCTGCGCGGCACCATTATTTAACGTTGGCACATCGCGGCTGGCTTCGGTCATGCCATTTTGCAGGGCCGCAGTGCCGCCGTTAATTTGCGTTAAGCCGGCATTCAGCTGGCTGAGCGCCGTGGCAGTTTGACTGCCCATGGCCTGACCTTGGCCAGGTTGACTGTTCAGATAAGCCACCAGCTGCTGGGCCTGGGCCTGATACGCCTTCAAACTGCTTTGAAGGGCGGTCAGCTGCGTACTCATCCCGGCGGCGCCTTGCGTGAGGCTTTGCACACTGGCGTTAAGCTGGCTGGTGCCGCCGGCGACTTGACCGGCGTACTGACTCAAGCTAGCGGCACCGGCATTCGTTTGAGCGACGCCGGCATTGACCGCCTGCGCGCCTTGACTGAGTTGACTTGCGCCGCTCGCCAGCTGGCCAGCACTGCGATTCAAGGCTTGCGTCCCGGTATTCACGGCCGAAACCCCTTTGCTCAGGCTTTGAGCGCCGGTGTTCGCCGCATTGACGCCGGCCGTGTACGTACTCAGGCCAGCCTGCATCTCCTGCATCTTGCTTTGCAGCTGATCAGTCCCATCGGCCAGCTGCTGGACTTGGCCCATGCTGCCGGACACATTGGCGGCCTTCATTTGGGTGCTTGCGCCGCTGAGCCCGGACTTAATTGTGGCTAAGCCCTTTTCGGAAGTCTTGAGGCCCTTCGTGATGGTATTCAACTGCGAGCGCAGGTACATTTGATCCAGCTTGCTGCCACCAGGTTCCGTGACCGAAGCCACCGTTTTGACCCCAGGTTCTTTTTGCAGGTACTGGGTGAGTTCGTCGACGGCAGCCAGTTTGGCCGGCGTGTCCAGCGGCGTCTTGCTTTGAATGTACACCGTCGCCGGCTCGGTCATTCCCTTGGAGAAGTGGTCTTCAATCACCAGGTAGCCCTGTTTGGACTGGTAGGTGCTTGGCACTTCTTCTGCGTTATTGAAACTCTCCTTGGCATTCATCATGGCCAGGGTAAACGGGACCGCCAGGACCGCGATGGCTGCCAGCCACAGCGCGGGCTTGCTCATCGAGGCGCGAGACAGGCCATACCACAGCTTGCTGGAGGTTTCAGCGCCATCGATCTTGCTCGGCCAGAACATCCTGGCCCCCAAAGTGGCCATGAAGAACATGTTCAAGGTCAATAGCACTGGCAGCAGCACCAGCACCCCGATTGCAACTGCTGAAGCACTTTGGTAGAAGGAGAACTTCGCCAGCCACAACACAGAAAAGCCAATCAGCACTGAGACCCCGGAGTACAACACGGTGCGGCCGCCGTGGCGCCGAGTCGCCCGGGTCGCCTCAAGCGCAGACTTGCCTTTGGCCAGCTGACCCTTGAAGTAATCGTAAAGCAGGATGTTGTAATCCGTGCCGATCCCAAACAGCACGATGACCATGAAGACCTGAGTGAAGTTGGAAATTGGGAAGTTCACGTATTTCGCTAGGTTCATCACCACACTCAAGCTGGTGATAAAGGCGACCCCAACGTTGACCAGTGATAACACTGGGACAATGGGCGAGCGGAACACGATGATCAGGACGATAAAGATAAAGATGATCGCGATGATCTCGGTTTTTTGAATGCCTTTTTCCGTGACGTTGGTGAAGTCGTCATTTAAGGCATCGGCACCGGTCACATACGTCTTCAACCCTTTGACCTTCAGCTGAGCGCGCAGCTTGGCCACTTGTGTCTTGACCAGCGGGCCGTCTTTAACGGTGATCTGCGCCAGCTGGGTGGTCTTGTCCTTAGCAATCAGCTGCTTGCGCGTTTCCGCGTTATCGTTGGGCCGCATCACCGACTTGACGCGCAGCCCGGACTCGCTTTTCAGGTCGTGCAGCGTGCGATCAATACGCTTGGTCTGAGCCGCAGTGAGTGCCTGATTGCCGTTTGAGAAAACCGCCGTGTAGGTGCGCACTGGTTTGCCATTCGCCTTTTTCTGGATGCGCGTGGCAACTTCGCTTTCGACATTGCTTGGCAATTTTACCGCACCGTTGTCGCGCACTAAGGCGTTGACATCGGGCATAAACACGACCGCCAACACAACGACGATCAGCCAGGTGATGGCCGCTAAACCATGATGTTCGAAAAATTTCTTCATGTGAGAACCCCTCAATCACTTGTATACTTTTAGACACTTGTCAAACGTTCAAGGCTATGATAAAGTACAGTCGAAAGTCAGACAAGGGACAATAAATGGCCTATCGTCTGGATTTAGACAATAGGTGAAAATAGTCCAGAAAGCAGACTGAAGGAGCACATGAAAATGAAATACGATCCCAGCCAGAAACTCACGCGCGGTGCTAAACGAACCCTGTATGCGTTTTCAGAAACCATGTTTAATTTGCTTGGCGAAAAGCCGTTTGACAAGATCAGCGTCAATGAGCTCTGCCAGGAGGCCGACTACCCGCGCGCAACGTTTTACAACTACTTTGATGACAAGTACGACTTGCTCACCTACTGCTGGTATCGGCTGCGCCAAGAAGTGAAGCTGGATTCGCTGTCCGCCGCCAAAAGCAGCGAGACCTTTCTGGAGGCGTTCGCGCAGATCTACAACGTGTTCGACACGCACAGAGAGTTGCTGGTCAAAGTCGTCGCCCACAATCCGCTGGATTCGCCGCTCGTCTTTAACTTCACTAACTACTTCACTGGGGTGTTCTCAAACCTCATGGCCGCCAGCGATCAGCCCAAGCGCCTCGAAACGCCGATGGAGCTGGTGGCGCAGCATTACAGCACCACCGTTCTGTTGATCCTCGAATGGATCTTCCTGGCCGGCCATCACGTCTCACTGAAAACAGCCGAGGCTTACGCGCAGGAGCTGCTCGCACCAACCATGCTCAAGGCCTTAGCCTAAAAAGAGGCTGAGACACAAAGCGGGTTTAGCCCAAAGCACAAACGCCCCTGCACCGTGATTTGTTTTTCAAAATCGCGGTGCAGGGGCGTTTGTGTGCTTGGGCGTTGCCTTGTGGAACGCGACTACCCAGTTATGTCCTGCTCTTTTATTATTTGTCGATGAGCGCCGGCAGCTCTCCTGCCAGGACGCGGTCGATTGCGGCCAGAACGCCGCGCTGCTGGTTAGTTTTCGTGTGATACTTGCCATACTGCCACATGTTCTCGGTGGCGTTGTCGACGAGTACCGGATAACCGACCGTTTGCATCATTTCAATGTCGTTGTTGGTGTCCCCGAAGGCCATCATGGCTTCCGGCGCAATTCCCAGCACCGCGCCAAGCTGAGTCAGCCCGTGCCCCTTATTGGTCGTTTTCGGCATGACGTCGATAAAGGTCGGCCCGCCGACGGTCAGCGCCAATTCTTGGCCGAATCGCGGCTGGTAAATCGGCTTGATGGCATCGTAAGCGCCGCCGTGTGGGAAATACAGCGAGAGCTTCGCCAGCGGTGCATCCAGCTTGGCTAAATCAGGGGCAATCTTGAAGCGCGTGATAAAGCTGCTGAGGGCCGGTTGGTACTGCCGCTCACGCGCATCAAGGTACGTGGCGTCCAGCCCGTTGCCAATCGCGATCGCGTTGTCTTGAGTGCGAACAAAGTTCACGATCTCTGCCACCTGAACCGGCGTGAGGTACGTCGCCCCGACCACCTGGCCGGCGTGCTTGAGGACGCCGCCATTTTCGGCCAGAAAACTCATCTGCTCGCGAACCGGGGCGAAAAGGTCTTCAAGGGTGTAAACGCCCCGGCCGCTGGCGGCGACAAACTCGATGCCAGCCGCGTGCAGCGCCTTGATCCGGTCAAAAATGCCGGCTGGCAGACTGCTGTCATCCAGCAGCAACGTGCGATCTAAGTCACTGGCAATCAGTTTCACTGGTGTCATACTTACACTCCTTTGGGTTGAGAAAATGTGCCATGGTCGTCGATCAGCTGCTTCAGCACCCGGTCGACCCCCTTTTCGACGTTAGGCGGGGCGACCAGCGTCGTCACGCCTGCAAGCGCCGGATCGCCGTCGGCCATGCGCAGTCCGCAGCCCGCGACTTTCAGCATCGGCGCATCGTTTTGGGCGTCGCCGAACGCCAGGACTTGCGCCAGTGGCACCTGCAGCCGCTGGCACAGCGCAGTCAGCGCTGACCCTTTATTGACCCTAGCGTCAGTGATGCCCAGTGCGTCGGCCTCACCTGCAGTCACCTGCAGGATCGCGCCGAATTGTGCGGTGATTGCCGCGTGCACGGCAGCCAGGCGCGAGGGCGAAACCAGCAACGTGACCTTGGCCACATCATCAAGCCGCGTGAAGGCCGAGACCTCAGTGACCCGCATGAAGAAGTGCCGCAGCTGGGCGGCCGCTTTTGCGTGCCCGGTGAGCAGCTCGGCCCCATTCAGTCGGCACAACACCGGCAGTGCCCCCAGCGCGTCTGCTTGCTTGATCAGGGCTTTCACTGTGTCCTTCGCCAGCAGCCGCGCCTGAATGACCCGGCCGCGGCGGGCCACCACCGCACCGTTGTGTGCGATCACCCAGTCGGCCCCCGGCAGCAGCGCCAACAGGGTGGGCAGATCCCGGCCGCTGACCGGCACAAAGTCGATGCCGATTGTGGCCAACTGTTGAAGCAGACTGACCGTCGCCTCGGCGAGCGTCCCGCTTGGCCGGAGCAGCGTGTGGTCGAGGTCGCTGGCGACCAGTTTGATCTGCGTCATCAGTTGAAGTGGTAAATCTGCTGCAGCAGCCGATAAAAATCGACGCTGGTGTGGCGGCCCAGCCACCCCGGCAGATTGACCCCAACGCCCACCACGCTGGTGCGCGCCTGACGAGAAAAGCGCGGCGCCGTCATGCGCATGTAGCGCCAGAGATTGGCTTTTTTGTGGCGGGCCTCAGGCGTCCCCTGCCGCAGGAGCAGGATCGATGAGATGCCGGTGACGATTTCCGTGTACCGGGCCATGTACCGGTAAAGATGCGGCTCGAGCTCGCCCGCTGCGGCAATTACCTTGATCATGCGCCGGTTCACCGCCAGCTGCTGGTCAATGCGCTTGATCATGACGGATTCGTGAACGGACTGGTCCGGCCGCCCGATAAAGTAGTGATAAAGGTCGACATCCAAGTAATACAACCGCTTGGTCTGCGGCAGCGGCTCCAGCGCAAACAAATTGTCGACGTAAAACGTGTGTGTGGGCAGTTGAAGCGGCAAGTCGCGCAGCAGCGCAGTCCGGTAGATCAGCGCGTGCATCAGCAGGTACTGCCCGACTGGCAGGCAAACCTCAGGCCAGCCAAAAACGCGGTGCTGCGGCAGGCCGTGGCGGTAGCGCGTCACTTTTTTGTGGCGCGCGCCCACCTTGTCGTAAATGTAATTGCTGATGAACAAATCCACCGGCGCGGGTAAACTTTCAAGCGTCCTCAGCACCTGGTGAAAAGCGGCCTCATCAAGCCAGTCGTCCGAGTCCACCACCTTGAGGTAAGTCCCAGTTGCCACCTTCAGACCGGCATTAATGGCCCCGCCGTGGCCGGCGTTTTCCTGGTGCACTGCCCGCACTTGCGTCGGATAGCGGCGCGCATAGTCGTCAACCAATGCCGGCGTGCCATCGGTGGACCCATCGTCAACCAAAATGATTTCCACGGCAGCGCCGCCCACCAGCAGCGAGTCAACGCAGCGCGCCATGTAATCTGCCGCGTTGTAACAAGGCACAATCATGCTGAGAGTCTTCAATCACCAAACCCACTTTCCCATCAAGTAAACGCTTGTTCAATCATAATATAATTTGCCCCTGCCCGCACGCGCAAAAAAGACCCGGCTTAATCCGCTGGGTCTGAAGGGTGAAGTGGCGGCAGCTTGTCCTGCCAGCTTTGCATTTGGTCTAAAAAGCGTTTGGCCTTGGGCACGGTGCCCACCATGTCCTGATAAATGCGATCAAGGACTCGCCGCAGCTCACGCTTGGTGGCGGCGCTGACGGTGATCGAGTGCAACTGGTGCAAGTTAGTCACGGAAAACCGCCGCAGCAGGTAAAGCGCCTTGGGCTGCACGTGGAAGCGGTAGTCGTCAAGCGCCCAGTGGTCCTGACACAGCAAACCGCCGTATTTTTCCGAGAAATCAAGCGGCAGATCTGTGCGCCCATCCAGCACGCAGGCGCGCCAGTCCGGGGCCACCCCAAACGCGCCGAGCAACTGCACTTCCGCGATGTTCGCCACAATGCCCGCATCAAAGCCGGCATCGATCAGGTGGAGACTGGTGGCCGCAAAGTCGAACCAGGGGCCTAAATTCTCGCCATCCGGAAACGCCAGGTCGATCAGCCCCAGCACATAAGTCGCGTAGGCATTGAGTGAAATATCCCCGGCGATTTGCTGAAACTGTTCGACCTGCTTAACGGTGCTGAGGTACGACAGCCCTTTTTCGTTGATGGTGCCAACATAGGTGCCTTGAGTGAACGGCAGAATGCCAGCCGCCAACGGAAAGCCCGGTTTGCGCGCCCGATGAAGCAAAAACATCCGCTTGCCAAACTGATCCGTCGCGAGTTTGACCAGCATGTCAGACTCACGGTAGTTCTGCCGCGACAGCACCAGGCCGGCAAAGGTCACATCGCGGCGCGCCATCAGTGCAGGTCCTTGATGTTGTAGCCAAGGCTGCGCAGGTACTGGTTGTTATCACGCCAGTTCTTCTGCACCCGGACCCACAGCTTCAAATTGACCGACTCGCCCAGTAGCGCCTCAATGTCGCGGCGGGAGCGAATGCCAATCTGCTTCAGCATCGCGCCGCCTTTACCGATGATAATCCCCTTTTGCGAGTCGCGCTCAACGATGATGTACGCCTCGATTTGAAGCTTGCCGTTGACGCGGTCCTTCATGCGCTCGACCTCAACGGCAACGGAATGCGGCACCTCGTCGCGCGTCAGCTCAAGGATCTTTTCCCGGATCAGCTCGCCGACGACAAAATACTCAGGGTGATCCGTCAGCTGATCGTCCGGGTAATACTGCGGGCCCTCAGGCAGTGCCTTAGTTAATTCGCCGAGCAGCTCGTCGACGTTGTTGCCCATGGTAGCGGAAATTGGGAACACCCCGGTAAAGTCGCGGGCCGTCTGGTACTGCTTGATGCGCGGCAGCAAGTCGTCGGGGTGGACCAGGTCGATTTTGTTGATGACCAGGTAAACTGGGGTCTTCACCGGCTTGAGCTGATTGATGATGTATTGGTCGCCAGGGCCCATTGCCTCGTCGGCCGCGACCATGAACAAAACGGCGTCGACCTGGTTCAGGGTCGACAGCGCCGCCGTATCCATGTAATCGTCCAGCTGGTTCTTCGGCTTGTGGATTCCTGGGGTGTCGACAAAAACAATTTGCACGTCATCCGTGGTGTAGATCCCGTTGATCTTGTTGCGGGTGGTCTGCGCCTTGGGCGACATGATCGCAATTTTCTCGCCCAGGATGCGGTTCATGAACGTGGATTTACCGACGTTTGGCCGGCCGATAATGGCAACGAAACCTGAATGATGACTCATTTCTGCATATCTCCTTTGGTAAAAGCCCCTGGCAGCAAATTCGCCACGGTGGTGTCAGTCTGCTCGCCGGTCAAGTTGGTCAAGGTCACCGGCGCGTCCGGCGCGAAGAACTCCGCCATCACCTGCCGGCACGCCCCACACGGCGAGATTGGCCCGGTGGTGTCGCCGATGATTGCGATTGCTTCCAGCCGCAGATGACCAGCCGATACTGCCTTGAAAATGGCGGTTCGCTCGGCGCACATTGCCAGCCCGTAGCTCGCGTTTTCAATGTTGCAGCCGGTAAAAATCGTGTCGCCCACCTTCACGGCGGCGCCGACCTTGAAATGGGAATACGGCACATAGGCTTTTTCACGTGCCTGCTTGGCCGCCTCAATCAATTCATCCATGTTTCATCCTCCTAACCCCAGCTCGTCAGCAGCCGCCACAGCGGCGGCAGGAACACATACAGGCCGCAAACCACGGCGATGCCGCTGGCAACCAGCACGGCGCCGGCACTCATGTCTTTAATCCGCTTGGCCCGCTCGTCGAACTGATGGCCGACCACTAAATCGACGACATTTTCGATGATGGTGTTCCACAGCTCCATCAAAAAGACCAGCATCACCGCCAGCAGCAAGATGAACCACTGAAAGCGGCCGACCTGAAACACCCAGGCAAAAATAAACACGACCAGCGCCATCAGACCTTCGCGCCGAAAATTCCCTTCGCGCAGGTAAACCCCAAATAAGCCGGTCAGCGCATGCTTAAGGGACTGACCAAAGTGGTGATTTTTCTCGATTTGCTTATCTCGGGAGGCCATAGGCGTCTAGGATCTTTTCTTGCAGCGGGATCATGACCGCTTCGTCTTCCGGCTTGATGTGATCGTAACCGTTCAGGTGTAAAAAGCCGTGGACCACCGTGTAGCCCAGCTCGCGTTCAAATGAGTGACCGTAATCCTTGGCCTGGCGCGCCACCTGGTCGGGGTCGATGAACAAATCGCCGATATTTTCCGGCATGTCAGGGAAGCCGACCAACTGCTCGTCGTCGCCGTCTTCAATGGCAAAAGAAATGACATCAGTCACCCGGTCGGTGTTGCGGTACTGCTTGTTGATGCGGTGAATCTCCTCATCGGAGACAATTGTGATCGACATCTCGGTGTCTTCGGCTTTGTTCAGCTCCTTGCCGGCAAACTCAACCAGCTCCTTAGCCAGCTTCGTGTGGGCATCATCCAAGCGGTGGTCATCATCATAAAATTCCAGATCCATTATGCTTCTCCTTTAGTTGGTGCATCGTCTTTGGGGTATTCAATGCGAGTGTAGAAGGTGCTGGTCAAGCCGCCGACCAGCGAGGCCTCGACCTGCCGCAGCTGTTCGACCGTGATGGGCGACTCGTCAAACTGCCCATCCAGCAGACGCTCATTGGTGATGTTGTGAACGAATGTCTGAATCGACGCCTGCGTCGGATGTTTCATCGACCGCACCGCGGCCTCACAGGTGTCGGCAATGTTGACCACCGCCGCCTCAATGGTTTGCGGCTTCGGGCCATCGTAGCGATAGTCGCTTTCTTTAGTGCTCGGGTCGGCTTCTTTGGCCTCATGGTAAAAGTACTTCATCAGCGTGGTGCCATGGTGCTGCTGACAGATGTCGATGATGAACTGCGGCATGTGGCGCGCTTTTAGCATCGCCACGCCGTCTGTGACATGGGCGAAAATGATGGTCGCCGATTCTGGCGCCGTCAGGTGATTGTGCGGCGAGTCGAAGCCCGCCGGCTGATTCTCGGTAAAATAAAGCGGCTTTTTCAACTTACCGACATCGTGGTAATAACAGGCCACGCGAGTCAGCATCGTGCGCCCGCCAATCGCCGCCACGGCGTTGGACGCCAGGCTTGCGACCATCATGCTGTGATGATACGTCCCAGGCGCCTTTTCCATCAAATCCCGCAGCAGCGGATCATTGGGGTCGCTCAGCTGGTTCAGCTTAAACACCGAATCATCCTGCCAAATCATTTCCAGGTACGGCGTGGCGCCAAGCGCCAGCACGTAGCCGAGCACCTGCCCGACCACAATGAAGCCCAGCGACTGCCAGGTGGCCAGCGCCGTGAAGCGTGCGCCTTGCAGTAGCAGCGTGCTCAAAGTCAGCAGCAAGTTGACCCCCACGACCCAAAACGCCACCAGTTTGGCCTCATCGTTCAAGCGCTTGCGCTGCACCATGACCGCCAGCACGCCAGAGGTCAGGTAGCTGATCGCAGTGGCGGCGGTGAACAGGGTGCCGGTCGTCGAATAAAAGACGAAAAATGCCAGGAACGTCTGCATTAAAGCGGCCAGCAGCGCAAAGCGGCGCCCGATAAAGTTGCGCAGCAGCAGCGGCACCAAGGCTGCCGGCAGCAGCATGGCTAAGTTGGCCCCACCGGTTTTGGCCACAAAGCGCAGCCCCAGCATCACGAGTACGGAAAGCCCGATCAGGCCGCTGTACAGCAGGGCAAGCTTGCGCTGGCGCTTTGCCGGGTACTGCCGCAACAGCGCCAGCAAAGCGATAGCCTGAATCACCACTAGCAGCAGCAGACCAAACAACGCCCAAGGCGCGCGCCGCTTGGTCAGCCCCAGCACATCAAGTTGATGGCTGACGGTACGGTCAACGATTTGCCCCTGCTGCACGATCACCTGCCCCTGCACGATTTCGACTGGGTCAACCGCCAGCCGGGCTTCCGCTTGCTTGGCCTTGGTCTTGGCCTCATTGATCAGCTGATTGGGGATGATCGTCTGTTCGATCAACGTCGTGCCCATCCGCCGCTGCGCAGTGGTCAGGTCGCTGGTCGACAGTTCCGCCGTGGCCGCCTTCTGGGCACTGGCCAAGTTTGAGTCGGTCAACCGGCCCTGCAACTGGCGCTCAACAGCAGGCACAACCGTTTTGAAAACCATGTCCCGCTCCTGGGCGGTCAGCGCGAAGGCCGCCTTATAAAAGCGGTCGGGAAACTGATAAAAATACGGGTACTCGCTTTTCGCATACGTGTCGCGAAACGCAGCCGTTAAGGCACCGGGCGTTGGTTTAACGTACACGGCATTCGCGTCTTTGCCAGAGGCGTCCTGATATTTTTTCTGGGCCGCACTGACCACCTGGTTTTCGGTGGTCGTCATCGCCTTTTGCAGCCGGTCCAGCTGGTCTTGCTGCTTGGTGCTGACCGTTGAATCGTAGCTGTAAACCGGGGCGGTCGCATTGGCTGCCGCTTTGCGCGCCTGCGCCGTGGCAGGTTGATCCTGCACGGTTTGGGTGGCAATGATGGTCTCTTCTGCCGGCGTGTTCAGGGTGACGTGCACCGGCTTGGGTAGGGTGATCCACGCCAGGGCGGAAATTAATGCTGCCGAAAGCAACACCACTACCAGCACGGCACTTTTGCGCCACTTCACTGCGTTTTGCATGGGCCCTCCTGACTATTGGGGTTGGTCAGCCTTCCCGTACGCCTCGATGATCTTGGCCACGACCGGGTGGCGCACGACATCACTGGCCGAAAAGCTGGCAAACCCGATGTGATCGATGTCCTGTAAGATCCGCTGGGCCTGGATCAGCCCACTGCTTTGATGGTTCGGCAGGTCAATTTGGGTGATGTCACCATTGACGATCATTTTGGAAGAAAAGCCCAGGCGGGTCAGAAACATTTTCATCTGCGCCTGGGTGGTGTTTTGCGCCTCATCCAAAATGGCAAACGCATTGTCCAAGGTGCGCCCGCGCATGTAGGCAAGCGGCGCGATCTCAATCACGCCGCGGTCCATCAAGCGGTTGGTGTGGTCAGTGCCCAGAACGGCGTACAACGCGTCATAAATCGGGCGCAGGTAAGGGTCCACCTTTTCCTTCAGGTCGCCAGGCAGAAACCCGAGGTTCTCCCCCGCCTCGACTGCCGGGCGCGTGAGGATCAGTTTTTCGACCTCACCGGCCTTCATCGCGGCAACGGCCATGACCACGGCTAGGTAGGTTTTACCGGTCCCGGCCGGGCCGATGCCAAAGGTGATGTCGTTGTGCTTGATGGATTGGACGTACTGGCGCTGGCCAAAGTTCTTGACGCGAATCGGCGCCCCCTTGGCATCGCGCAGCAGTGTTTCGGAGTACATGTCGGCAAAATACTCCAGGGTGCCGCGCTGCGCCATGTTGACACCGGAGACCACGTCCTGAGGCGCAATCGCGATGCCGCGGCTCAGCAGCGTCAACAGCTGCTTAATTAGTTGGTACGCAAGACTGGTGGCCTTGGGGCTGCCGGAAATTTTCAGCGTGTCGCCAAACGGGGCGATCAGCACGTCCAGCGCCTCTTCGATCAGGGTTAAGTTTTCATCATTGATCCCAGCAAGGGCGATTGCTTGATCGGTGCTGGCTAGGGACAGGGACTTTTCTACGGATTCTTCTGCCAAGAAGCCGCCTCCTCATTGAGTTTCTTTCATTTTACCATAAAAAAGCCGCGTCACAGCGAAGTGACGCGGCTTCCCAACGGGCAATCAGGATTACTGAAGCTTCCCCTTGACCAGCTTGTTAACCAGGGCTCCATCAGCTTGACCCTTGACCTTCGGCATCAAGGTCTTCATGACCTTCCCAAAGTCCGCCTTGCCGGTAGCGCCAGTTTCCTTGATGGTCTCATCGACGAGCTTTTCGACCTGCGCCTCATCCATCTGCGTCGGCAGATAGGCTTCAACGATCTTGATTTCCGCCTTAAGCGGGGTCACCAGGTCTTCGCGGCCGGCGTTTTCGAACTCCGTCAGACTCTCCTTGCGCTGCTTCAGCTCGGTCGAAAGTACCGCTTGTTCCTCGGCGTCGCTCAGGTCATGGCCGACCTCGATCTGCTTGTTTTGCAGTGCGGCCTTCAGCATCCGGACGGTGCTCAAGGTGGCCTTGTCCTTGGCCTTCATTGCTGTTTTCATCTGTTCGTTCAATTGATCCAACACTGCCATAATGAACTCCCTTTCTTCATTTGCAACAAAAAACGCGCACCAGGTCGGCGCGCGTCCGCGAATCTTTAGAACTTCTTGCGCTTGCGTGCAGCTTCGGACTTTAACTTCCGCTTAACGCTTGGCTTTTCGTAGAATTCCCGCTTGCGGTATTCGGCTAATGTACCTGACTTGGATACGGTGCGCTTGAAGCGCCGAAGAGCATCATCGAGAGATTCGTTTTTCTTAACGACTGTCTTTGCCATATGATATCCCTCCCTCCGACACTTGCGTAACCATCGATTCTTGCATCTCTAGTTCTCAACTATTATATCGAACATCAAAAAACGCGTCAATACGGCAATCGCGAAATATGTGAGATATTTGGCAAAAAAGTGGCGTTTTTGACACCAAAGCGTGCCTGAGGCCCAATTATGATATGATAACGGTATCAATTGACGAAGGACGGGAGAACAATGGGCGAAGAAACGAACTACTACATTATCTCGGATTCAATTGGGGAAACTGGGTTGAAACTGGCACAGGCGGTGGCCGCGCAGTTCGCCGGCCAAAGCGCCCACTACCTCCGGTTTCCGTTCGTGCACGAGCAGAAAAAGTTGTTGGAAACCCTCGACGCGGTCAAAGCCGACTCACGTGCGCTGGTGATCGCCACTTTGGTCACCCCAGGATTGGCCCAGGCCGGGCGCACTTACGCCAAGGAGATCGCGCTGCCCTTCATCGATGTCATGACGCCGATCCTGCATGCCGTCGCCGCGGAAACTGGCGATCAACCCGGTGGCGTCGCCGGGGCGGTCCACAACTTGGACGAGAAATACTTCGACCGCATCTCCGCGATGGAGTTTGCCGTGATGTACGATGACGGCAAAGACCCCAAAGGCTTTTTGGAGGCGGACATCGTGCTGCTCGGCGTCTCTCGCACCAGCAAGACACCGCTGTCGCTGTTCCTAGCGAACCGCAACCTCAAAGTCGCGAACCTGCCGCTGGTCCCGAACGCCCACATTCCCGAAGAAATCTGGAAGGTCGACCCCAAGAAAATCGTGGGGCTGACCACCGACGCCTCAGTCCTGATGGAATTTCGCCGCCAGCGCATGATTGCTTACGGGCTGAATCCTGACACCGCCTACTCCGCCCGCGATCAAGTCAACGAGGAGCTGACCTTCGCCGACGACTTGTACAAGAAGATTGGCTGCATGGTCATCAACACCGCCCACCGGTCAATCGAGGAAACCGCCATGCTGATTCTGGAGCACATGGGCCTTGACGAAACTGACGACCCCACCAAACAATAAACTTTCAGACGCGCAAACGGCCACCCGACCTGCTTGAAGTCGGATGGCCGTTTTTGCGTGATTGCATGCAGGCTACTTGCTTAGCGGCGCTGCGCCCAGCGCGACCAGCTGCTCCGGGCGAAAGGCTTCGTCCTTCAGCCAGCCGATCTCGACCCCATACGGCGGGACCATGTGCGCCTTGTCCGGACCCACGTACGGCGTTTCAAGAATTTTGGGAATGGCGGTCAGCTGCGGGTGATGGACAATCGCATTCAGGCAGTCAAAGCCAAGTGTGCCAAACCCGATGTTCTGATGCCGGTCCTTGTGCGCGCCTTGCGGATTTTTCGAGTCGTTGACGTGCACCACGGCCAGCTTATCCAGCCCGATCACGTGATCAAAGGCGTTGAGCACCCCATCGAAGTCTTCCTTGACGTTGTAGCCGGCGTCGCTCATGTGACAGGTATCCATCGTGACGGCAATCTTGTCCTTTAGCTCGACTTGGTCGATGATGGCGGCCAGCTGCTCAAACGTGCGGCCAACCTCCGTGCCTTTGCCGGCCATGGTTTCCAGCGCGATGAGCACATGCTGATCAGGTGAGATGATCTCGTTTAGGCCCTTGGTGATCTGCGCGATGGCGGCAGCATCGCCGGCGCCAACGTGGGCCCCGGGGTGAAACGGCATCGCGTAAGCGTGCAAGGCATCGGCCCGAGCAACTTCTTCCTTCATGAACTGCACCGCAAAGGCGTAGTTTTGCGGCTTGACCGTGTTGCCCAGATTCACGATGTACGGCGCGTGAATCACCAGGTGCGACAGGCCGGCGGCTTTCATGTCGGCCAGTCCCTCGGGGATGCGCATTTCCGACACGTCCTTGCGCCGGGTGTTTTGCGGGGCCCCGGTGTAAAACTGCAGCGTGGTCGCGCCGTAACTGGCCGCCTCCGCCACGGCCCCGACGAACATCCCCTTACCCTTCATTGACACATTTGCCCCAATCAGCATAGCTCTTCCTCCTTAAAAAGGCCGCGTCGCCGCAGCCCAAGTTTAATCTGTTTTCGGTTCGTAAAAATGCCCCATGATTTTCACCGACTGGGTGATCGACACGAACGCATACGGGTCGCTGCGCCGCATGGCATCTTCGAGATCGTATATCTCTGCCCGGGTGATGATGGTGAAAAGGATTGTTTTCTCCTCGTGGTGAAAGGCGCCTTCCGCGTCGTGCACGATGGTGATCCCGCGCCGGAGGGTGTTTTGAATCTCGTTAACGACGGCCTTCTGCTGGTCGGTCACAATCATCACCTGCAGCCGCTGCTGCCGGGTGTACATCGCGTCCATCACGCGCCCGTTGATAAAGATAGCAAGCGCCGAGTACAGCGCGTGCGGCCAGTCGTTGACAAAACCGGCCAGGAAAATGATCACAATGTTGATGGCAATGTTGACCGAGCCGATGGTGGCGCCGGTTTTCTTGCGCCAGACGATGCCGACAATGTCGAGCCCCCCGGTAGAAATGTTATTGCGCAGCGCAAAGCCGGTACCCAAGCCGTTGATCACCGCCCCGAAAATCGCGCAGACAATGGGATCAGTGGTCAGCGGCTTCACAACGCCCAACAAGCGAATCATGATCGTCGAGAAAATGACCGCCAGAAACGTGAACAAGGTGAACCGGTGCCCGATCTGCTTCCAGGCGACCACAAACAGTGGCACGTTCAGCAGAAACAGCAGCGTCCCGGTCGAAAACAGGTCAGTGGTCGCCATCGGGCCAAACGGGGTGCCAAAGGACACGTTGAACCACTTACGCACGACGGTGGCCAGCAGCTGGGCAGCCCCGGTGACCCCGCTGGCGAAGACGCCCCCTGGTTCCCAGAACATGTTCAGCGCCAAAGCGACACAGATACTGTAGAAAAACGCGGCGGTCAGCCGGCTCCAATTTTGGTGGCGGCGGATCAAGCGGTCAATTTCTTGCATAACAATCCCTTTCTGAAGGCTTAGTATGGCTAAGTATACCACAGCCAACCGCCACCCTTCGCGCCTGGCCCGCTTTCAGAAAAAATTAAAACCGACCCCAGAAAAGGCTCTGGAGTCGGCGCGGTTAATGCTGCCAGTGCTGGGCTTTAAACTGCTCACGGCCGCCGCGCTCTTCCATTTCAAAGCGCAACGGGTTCTTCTTGTAGAAGTCTTGATGGTAGTCCTCAGCCGGGTAAAACGGCTTGGCCGGTTCGATGCTGGTCACAATGGGCTCAGCAAACTTGCCACTGGCCGCCAGCTTGGCCTTCGAAGCTTCGGCGATGGCTTTTTGCTCAGGCGAGTTGTAAAAGATCACCGGGCGATACGAATCACCGCGATCTTGGAACTGCCCCATCGCGTCAGTCGGATCCGTTTGCTGCCAGTAAATCTCGACTAGCTGCGCGTATGAAATCACCGCCGGATCAAACTTGATCTCCACGGCCTCGGTGTGGCCGGTGGTGTGACTGGCGACCTGCTCGTAAGTGGGATTCGGCACGTGGCCGCCGGTGTAGCCGGAGATCACGGCGTTGATCCCAGGCTGGGTATCAAACGGCTGGACCATGCACCAGAAACACCCGCCGGCAAAAATTGCGGTTTCCTCTGCCATGTTACTTCGCCTCCTCAAACAACTGCTTGTACTGCCCGTACCCCTGTGCGTCCAGGTCGGTTAGGGGCACAAAGCGCAGCGCCGCCCCATTGATGCAGTAACGCAGCCCGCCTTTATCCTGCGGGCCGTCATTGAAGACATGCCCAAGATGCGAATCAGCCTCTTTGCTGCGCACTTCAACGCGCTCCATGAAAAAGCGGCTGTCCCGCTTTTCAGTCAGCTTGGCAATTGGTTTGGTAAAAGACGGCCAGCCGCAGCCGGCATCGTACTTATCCTGGGAGGAAAACAGCGGCTCCCCGGACACGACATCGACGTAGATGCCGGGCTGGTAGAAGTCGTCGTATTCACTGCTAAATGGCCGCTCAGTGCCAGCCTTTTGCGTCACGTCAAACTGCTCTGGGGTCAATTGCTTACGCAGTTCATTCAAGTCTTTTTCCATGCTCATCACCTCGCGCTCAGTATACCTGTTTTGAAAATAGATTGCCAGCAATCTAGTTGCAGGGCGGCAATTTTTTGCGAACAGAAAAAGCGCGCAAGAGATCATGGCCTAGTCGCGTTCCATAAAGCGACGCCCAAGCACACAAGGGCCTCTGCACCGCGATTCTAAGAACGAATCGTGGCCCAGAGACCCTTGTGTTGTGGGCTAAAACCGCTTTATGTCACAGCCTTTTCCCCACCAAACTATTCAGTTAACTCGTCATCGCCTTGGTGTGCCGCGTTGGGATCAACGTTTGCGCGCACCTGAATGCCAAGGTCCTCAAGCTGCACATCGGCAACCGGGGTCGGCGCGTTGGTCATCGGCTCGGAAGCCTTCGAGTTCTTCGGGAAGGCGATCACGTCGCGAATATTGTCGCGGTTCAAGAGCAGCATCACAAAACGGTCGAGGCCAATGGCCAGCCCACCATGCGGCGGGAAGCCGTAGGTCAACGCGTCAAGCAGGAAGCCGAATGACTTTTGCGCGCGTTCCGGCGTAAAGCCCAGCGCCTTGAGCATTTTTTCCTGAATCTCGCGGCTGTGGATACGAATCGAGCCGCCGCCCAGTTCGTCCCCGTTCATGATGATGTCGTAAGACTGCGCGTGGGCGCTGTGCGGATCGGTGTCCAGCAGGGGCACATCTTCCTCATTTGGCATGGTGAACGGATGGTGCGCCGGGACCCAGCGCTGAATCCCTTCATCGAATTCAAACAGCGGCCAGTTGACGACCCAGCAGAAGTTGTACTGGGATTCGTCGACCAGACCCAGGTCATGGCCGAAGTGCGTGCGCAGATAACCGAGGCTGGCGGCGACGACACTGGCTTCATCGGCCACAAACAAAACGAGGTCGCCAGCTTTGGCGCCCAGTGGCTGAGTCAAGGCTTGGCCGTCGCCGAAGAACTTGCTGATTGGGCCGGCAATGCCGTCATCGGTGACCTTGAGCCAGGCCAGCCCCTTGGCCCCAAAGCGCTTAATGTAGTCCTGCTGCTCGTCGATCTTCTTGCGGGAGTACTTGGCTGCGCCCCCTGGCAAAACGATTGCCCGGACTTGGCCACCATTGGCCACGGCGCCGCTGAAGACTTTGAAGTCGGAATCTTTGACCAGGTCAGAAACATCCTGGATCTTCATGTCAAAGCGCAGGTCCGGCCGGTCGGAACCGTAAAGGTCCATGGCGTCCTGCCACTGGATCCGCGGGAGCGGGCGCTTAACGTCCACGCCCTTCACTTCCTTCATCACTCGGGCGATCAGGCCCTCGGTGAGGTCCTGGATCTCCTGCTGGTTCAAGAAGCTGGTTTCCATGTCGATTTGAGTGAACTCAGGCTGGCGATCGCCGCGCAGATCCTCGTCACGGTAGCAGCGGGCAATCTGGTAGTAGCGGTCAAAGCCCGCCCCCATCAGCAGCTGCTTGAACAGCTGCGGGGACTGCGGCAGCGCGTAAAAACTGCCTGGGTAAACCCGGGATGGCACCAAGTAGTCGCGCGCCCCTTCAGGTGTGGAGGCCGTCAAGGTTGGCGTCTCGATGTCGAGAAACCCATTTTCGTCGAAGTAGTGGTGCACTGCGGACATCACCTTGCTGCGAGTGATGATGGCTTCCTGCATCTCCGGCCGGCGCAAGTCAAGGTAGCGATACTTCAGCTTGGTTTCCTCGGTCGCATTGACGCCATCGGCAATGTCAAACGGCGGGGTCTTCGCCTTGTTCAGGACGATCGCCTTGGCAATTTCAATTTCGATCTCGCCGGTTTTCATGTCCTGGTTGATGGCTTCCGGCTTGCGCGCGGCCACCTTGCCGGTGACTTCAAGCACATACTCAGAGCGCGCCTCATTGGCTACGGCCAGTGCGTCTTCGCTAAATTCCTGCGAAAAGACGAGCTGCACGATCCCTGCGCGGTCGCGCAGGTCGATGAAAATCAGATTGCCGAGGCTGCGGCGCTTTTGCACCCAGCCCTTGAGGGTGACAGTTTCGCCCAGGTTCGCCTTGGTGACGTCCCCGGCATACATTGTGCGTTTACTCATGATCTGCCTCCAATTGTGCGGCGAGCTTGCTGAGGTCTGCTTCAACTTCAGCCTGCTTGAATTCTTTCTGCACACCGCTTTGCATATTTTTGACCTGAATCGTGCCGGCTTCAAGCTCGCTTTCACCCAGGGTCATCACCAGCTGGGCGTTGGCTTTATTCGCCGACTTGAACTGCGCCTTCGGTTTCCGATCCTGGAAGTCCATGTCGACCTCGATTCCTTGCCGCCGCAGCGCGTGCGCCAGGCGCAGGGCCGGCCCTTGGGCAGCCTCATCGATGGTGACGATGTACACCGGCAGACGCTCTTCGACGGTCTGCCCAGCCAGCAGCAGCATCGCGCGTTCCACGCCCATCGCAAACCCGACGCCCGGGGTCTCTGGGCCGCCGAGCTCTTCCACCAGCCCGTTGTAGCGGCCACCGGCAAGGACTGTGGTGTACCCACCGCCAAATACCGCGTCGTTGCTCATGACCTCAAAAATCGTGTGGTTATAGTAATCCAGGCCGCGCACCATGTCGGCATCGATCTCGTAGTCGATGCCCAATTCCTTGAGGTCGGCTTGCACCGCTTCAAAGTGGGAAGTCGCCGCTGGGGTCAGGTAGTCGAGGATCTTTGGCGCGTCTGCCACAATGGCCTGATCGCCTTTGTCCTTGCTGTCGAGGATGCGCAGCGGGTTCTTTTCCAGGCGCACCTTGGAGTCTTCCGACAGCTGGTCCTTGAACGGCGTCAGGAAGTCCACCAGCGCCTTGTGGTAAGCGGCGCGCGACTCGGGATCGCCCAGCGTGTTGATGGCAAACTTCAGCTGCTTGGCGCCCAGGGCCTCAAGCAGGTCCTTGGCCAGGGCAATCACTTCAGCGTCCAAAGCCGGGCTGTCAACACCAAACGCTTCCACTCCGATTTGGTGGAACTCGCGCTGGCGCCCACTTTGCGGCCGCTCGTAGCGGTACATCGGGCCCATGTAGTAGACCTTGTACGGCTTTTGGTGATCGGGGCCGTAGAGTTTATTTTCCACGTAGGCGCGAACCACGCCCGCGGTGCCTTCCGGGCGCAGCGCCATTTGGCGGCCGCCCTTATCCTCAAACGTGTACATTTCTTTTGAAACCACATCCGAGGTCTCACCACTGGAGCGGGCGAACACATCGTAGCTTTCAAACAACGGCGTGCGGATCTCACGATAGCGGTAATTTTCCATCACCTGTTTGGCGATGCCTTCAACGCGCTGCCACAGCGCGCTTTGGCCCGGCAGGATATCTGCGGTGCCTTTAGGTCGTTGATAACTCATAATTTTCTCCTTTAACGCTTGCCAACAAAAAACACCCCTCGTCATCGACGAAGGGTGCGGACACGGTACCACCTTGTGTTTTACTCAGCCATAACGGTGGCAACCGGAGCTCGTCAGCCTCAGAAGTGTCTTTTCGGTCGGTCCCGGCTTTCACCATCTCCGGGTCGCTGCGTGAAATTGACCTATCCTGCTTCCTCATCGGCGCTTGTATTTGCAATTAGCGTACGTTGTTTTCAGCAAATTGTCAACGGTCAGCGAGGAAAAAACCACGTGCTTCACGTTTTAGGCGATTAGATTTGGTATAATCACCCTAGTAGCGATTTATGTAGGGGATGAAAATGTGAAAATCAAGCAGCTAAAGCGCTGGCCGTTGGCCATTGCCTGCGCGCTGTTGATCGGCGTCTCGGCCGCCACCACCACGGTGCTGGCAGAAAGCAGCTCGATCACGGTGCGGGCGACTGTGCTCAACGTGCGCCTGGGGCCCGGCATGTCATACGGCTTGATGGGTCAAGTGCAGCGAGGCACCAAGCTGACCGTCATCAAACAGGAAAATTCATGGGATCAGGTGCGCCTGGCCGGCAATAAAATCGGTTGGGTCGCCTCTTGGCTGGTTGACCAAAACGAAGCGACGACCACCAGTGCGCGCACGGCGACGGTCACGGCTGGTGCCAACATTCGCCAGTACGCGTCAACCAGTGCCAAGGTCCTCGGCACCGCCGCGGCTGGTGACACCCTGGATGTGATTTATCAGGAAGGCAACTGGACGCAAATCGCGTACCACAATACCGCCGCCTGGGTCAGCACCAGCACCATTTCGTTGACCGGTAAAACCGTGACGCTGGCTTCCCCGCAGCAAACCCAGCCGCAAAGCCAAAAAGCCGCGCAAACGGTCAGCGCCATCAAGGTGACCACCAACCTGGCCGTCAACCTGCGCTCCGCCGCCGGCCTCAACGCGCCAGTGGTGACCCAGCTGCCGAAAAACACGACCGTCACCGTGCTGGACCAGTCCAGTGAGTGGTACAAAGTGCAAACGGCAGATGGCAAGACAGGCTACCTGGCTGCTTGGACCGTCACCGTTCCCGGCACCAAGGCCGCCAAGGCGGCCACCAACCTGGCTGAGGCCACCATCGTGCTGGATCCAGGGCACGGCGGCAGCGATTCCGGAGCCGAATCGACCAGCGGTAAGCACGAAAAGACCTACACGCTTCAAACCGCTCAGGCAATCGGCGCCGCATTAAGGGCGCAAGGCGCAAACGTCGTCTTCACCCGCTCTTCCGACACCTTTGTCGATCTGGCGCCCCGCCCGGTCGTCGCGGAAAAGGACCACGCGGATGCGTTCATCTCCGTTCACTTCGACTCCAGTGCCAACGCGAACGAGGCTTCCGGCTTCACCACCTACTATTACAACGCGAAAAAAGACATGCAGCTGGCCAAGGCCCTCAACCATGCCTTCGATACCAATCTGAGTATGACTAACCGCGGCGTGCAGTTTGGCAACTACGAGGTCATTCGCAACAACACCCAGCCGGCCGTGCTGCTGGAAATGGGCTATATCAACTCCGACAAGGACTTCGCCCACATCTCCTCTTCGACCTACCAGCAGCAGGTCGCAAGCGACGTGGTCAAGGGCCTGACCGCCTACTTCAAAGCTGGCAATCATCAGTAACCAACCGGCTCAAACAAAAAGTAGCGGGTGACGAAATTTTTTGGGCTCTTCGTCAAGTGAAGTTGAACATAATTTATGAGAGTATCTAGACCTTAATTGGTCTAGGTACTCTTTTTTTAAGCCGCCAGGTTGTGGGCTTTGGGGTTAAACCAGACACGCTCAAGGAAAAT
>NZ_BOLU01000026.1:0-37551 GCF_016861825.1 Lacticaseibacillus sp. 866-1
CATTTCTAATTTCTTTGGTCGGAGAGCAGACAAGGGACAGTGTAATGTCCTCTTTGTGTGCTCAGACATAAAAATGGTATATAAAAAGGAGTTTCGAGGCAAGATGCCTTTCAACTCCAAATATCGTAGCGCCTTTTTTTGCTAGGTACGATGACCATTGTCCTGTGGTATGATAAAGCAATGAGAATGCGATCCAATACGGGGAACTTGGAGGAATGAGTATGTTGATCAAGTCACTGGTTCAAAAGAAAGCCGATCTGACGACAGTCAAGGAGACGGACACGCTGGCACAGGCACTGGCGACGCTGGAAGACTCCGGCTTCCGCTGCGTGCCGATCCTGGACGAAAGCGGCCAGATCTTCCGCGGCAACATATACAAGATGCACATTTACCGCCATAAATCCCAAGGCGGCGACATGTCGCTGCCAGTGACCTACCTGCTGAAGAACGCCACCAAGACAATTCCGGTTGATGCACCGTTTTTCAAGGTGTTTTTCAACATTAAGGACCTGCCGTACATCGCCGTGTTGGACGGAAACGCCAACTTCTACGGCATTCTCACCCACTCGCGACTGCTTGCTATGCTGTCCGAATCCTGGAACATCGACGTTGGCTCGTATGTGCTGACCGTCATGTCCTCCGGGCAGCGCGGCGACTTGGCTGCCATGAGCAAGATCCTTGCCAAGTATGTCTCAATTTCCGGCTGCTTAACGCTGGACGCCAAGCAGGAAGAAATCGTGCGCCGCACCCTGTTCACTCTGCCTGCTGGCATTGACGAGGCCACCCTCAACACCTGCGTGGCTAAACTCGAGCGCAAGGGGTTCCGGGTCGCGGAGATCGATGACTTGCAAAGCGGCCAACCGCTGCGCGTCGACGAGGAACTATAATTTCAGGCGGACGCAAACACGCCGTCAACCCCAGTGATGCTGGCGTTGGCGGCGTGCTTTTTAATTGTTGAGTTATTGCACGCGCTTGGAGAAGTGCACGGCCTTGTCGATCAGGTACATCACCGGCCAGGAAATGACCATGATGACCAGCTCGGACAAAATCAACTCGCCCAACGTGAGCATCGACGCCCCACCGAACCAGGCCATGTGCCCGGTCAGCACAATCTCGATCCAGATCAGGAACATCGTCAGGCTCATGGTGCTGACGGTGAGCAACTGGCGCTGCCAGACCTTCGTTAGCTTTTGCCCTAGCGCCGCGACCAGGCCCAGCCCGATCAGGCTTTGCCCGCCGCCGAACAGCACGTCCAGCCAGCCCATCGGCGAAAACAGAGCGTTGTAAATGACCACGCCGATCACGACCCCAAACAGGTACTTGCGGTTGAAGGCGACCAAGTGGTTCAACGCCTCGGAAATGCGGAACTGGATCGCGCCGCTAGCCAGGTTGAACACGCCCGGCACGACTGACAGCACAATGTAAAGCGCAGCGACGAGCGCGTTCACGACCAGCGTGCGCGTCCTAGTCTGATTATTCATCAATGATACCTCCTAGTTTTTTTACGTGGGATGGATTGCGAACCACGACTCCCCAGTTTCCCATGAATGCGGCGCGCTGTCCACTGAATTACCGCTTTTTCTGAAAAGTGATTGGTCATTAACTGCATTATGCCGTACACTGAAAGGGAGTGGTGCAAAGCGCCACAAACATCTCAAAGAAAGCAGGCATACGATGACAGAAGCAACAGCTTACCGGCTGAAACAAATCATGACTCAAGAACATCTGAGTCTGACCCAGGCGGCAAAGCAGATTGGGATCTCGGCTTCCAGCATGCGCAAAGTGCTGAAAGACACGACGATGAGCCGGCCGATCACGTTTAAGATCAACCGCTTCATCGAAGAGCACCCGGTCCAACAAGCTAAGAACAGCTTCACCATCTTTGACTCTGCCGAAGAAGAAGCAAAATCTGCAGCCCCGAAGAAAACTCGTTCAGCGGCCAAGCAGTCGCAGACCCCTTCGCCAGAATCAAAAACCGAAGCGCAATCACACCCGCAAGCTAAGCAGGCAGTAAAACAAGGCACGCAGAAAGACAGCCAAAAGCAGCCGCAAAAGCCGGCCAAGCAGTCGCAAAACGCCAAGAATCAAGCGGCGAAAAACGACGCCCAAGGCGAAAAACCGCGCCGGCGCGGACGCCGTCAGCAGACGGATAACGCTCAAGCGCAGCCTGGCAAGCAGACTCAGACCAAGCAGGCCCAAGGTCAAGGCGAAAAGCCGACGCAGCAGCGCCGCGCAATGACCACTAAAGCTCAGACACAGCCGCAAACGACGGCCAAGGCAACGCAGGAGTCTGCCGGCGAGCAAAAGAGTCGGCCAAGCCGCCGCGCACGCAAAGCCGAGGCCCCGGTCGAGGAGCAGCAAACGGCCCGCACCAGTGCCAAAACCGCGCAAGGCCGCGCCTCAAGACGGCAGAAAAACCGCGCTGATCAGCCGCGGCCGCAAAGCGAGGCCGCAGCCCCGCAGTCCGCGGCCGTGGAGTCTGCGCCAAACACCCTTACGGCGCCAAGTGCAAGCACGCCAAGCGCCAAGCCGGTGGTCGCTGCCACCAAGGCTGAGGCACCGCGCGAAACTGCGCACCCCGATAGTCGCCCCACCCGTCAGGATCACACCATTTTGATTTACATGGATGAATCCTTTGGCGGCGGCTCGGACTATCAGCGCAACATGTCGATTGGGGCCACGGTGGTGGATCCCGATGACGAAGAAGCCTTGAAGCCATTCATGCAGACCCTGTACCCGTTTGGCTGGCAGCCAGGCGACGAAGTCAAGGCCCGCGGCAAGGCGCGTGAGCAGCTGGAAGCGATGCTGCAGCACGCCAACACCGACCGCGCCGCGACTTACGCGGTGTACTCTCCGCTTTCCGACACTGGTAACTTCTCCTTGAGCTTCGGCATTTTGTATCCTTACGTTGCCGCCTTGATTCGGATTTTGGGCGCCTTGCCGACGCTGCCGACCAAAGTGCGCGTCGCGATGGATCAGCGCAGTGAGATCACTGACGAACAGTTGGCGATGGCTGCCCGCATGCTGCACGCGTACGTGAAGGCCCAAACTGGCAACGACGTCATCTTTATGTTCCGCACCACCGATTCAAAGCAAACCATCGGTGTGCAGTACTCCGACTTCGTCTCCCACGCGGCCATGATTTTCGGCCCTGACCAGATCAAGAACGCCGGCATTCACAAGTTGCCAGCAATCGGCACCCAGCTGGGCGATCAGCTGCAGTTGTTTGCCATGGTCGGTCTGCAGAAGTACCTGCTTGACGACGGTCCCGTCCAGGACGAGGCGCCACAGCCGTTCAAGAATCCGCTGCTCAACGCCGCCGACCGCATGACGCACCTCGCCGAAAAGGCGACCGACATGCCCGACGTGCCAGAAGACACCTTCGCGCAGGCCAAGCTGGTGGTCAATCAGCTGCTGCAGATCGCGCCGGGTTCCGTCGCCGGGGCGATCAACAAGATGCCGTTCCAGAGCTGGTACGACATTCTCGCCCGCACCGCCGCAATTTTGCACTACACCGACGAGTCCCTGCCGCCGTTCCGGATCGATCCGGACGCGATGCAGATTGCCACGGATGCGCTTAACAACATCCAAGCACTGCTTGCCGGCGCCCGTTAGACCAAACAGCGAACACGCCAGCCGCAAAAATGCGGCTGGCGTGTTTTTTTGCTATAGCTTGAGGTTCCATGCTGGCAGGACTGTATTACGGTTGACCTTCTTGATCAGCTTGCCAATTTGCGGCTGCTGGTAAGCCTTGACCACTTTCTGGTAAGTCTTGTTGTGAATGTCGCCCTTGCGCGCCGCCACCACATTGATCCACGGCTTGCTGGCCTTGGTGACTTTAGCCCGGTACAAGGCCTTGTCCGGATTCAGCCGGACGTCAGCGGCAATGCCTGAGTTGATGATGGCAATGTCGACATCCGGCAAAGAGGTCGGAATCAGATTCGGATCCAGTTCCTTGATTTTCAGCCCCAGCTTGTTGCTTTTGATGTCATGAAGCGTCGGCAGCGCCTTGTTGTCCAGCGTGATCAGCTTGGCGTCTGCCAGCAGCTCCAAAGAACGCGTCTCGTCAGTCGAGTCGTTGGGGATCGCCACGCTGGCGCCCTTCTTCAGCTGCTTCAAACTGGTCAGCTTCTTGGAATACACGGCCAGTGGCGCAATCACGGTGTCCCCGATCGGCGTCAGGGAGCTTTTGTGATCCTTATCCCAAGTCGCAAGAAAAGAGCGCTGCTGGGTGGCGTTCAGGTCCAGGTCCCCATCGCGCAAGGCGATGTTAGGTTGGTTGTAATCCGAGAACTGGACAATTTTCAAGTCGATGCCCTGTTTTTTGAGGTTGCCGGCGACCGTCTTCCAGACGCCGCCTTTATCCGACCCGACAATGCCGAGCTTGACCGTGGTTTCCTTCTGCGCGCTTTTGCCGCATGCAGTCAGACTGAACACCGCAACCAATGCCAACACCAAACCAACCCATTGACCTTTTTTCATCCTTTTTCCTCCTTATGAAACGCAAAAAGCCCGCTCCTTCTTGTTAGAAGTGAGCGGGCCCACGGTACCATTCTAATTTGATCGCCAAAAGCGATCCTCACCAGTCCATCAACTGGGAGCACGAAAATGGGTGCCGACCAGCCGCCTTCGGATTCATCCAGCGGCCCAGATATCGCGCCATATTCACACGCGGCGGCCTGGCCCGCTTCCATCTGCTCGGGTTTTCTGTTCAGGCCTCAGCGCGTTACTCACACGATTGCGTTTCAAGTATTGATTTATGTGTTTCAGGATACCACACCATTCTCTAATGTCAATCTCACTAAAAAGTCATGATTGTTTGGTCGGCGTTACGCCTGCTCAGGAAACGGTGCCACTGACACGCGCGGCAGGCGCTCACTCAACCCACAGGCGATTTCATAGTGGATTGTGTGCGCATAGTCTGCGATATCCTGCAGTGTGATTTCGTGTTCACCGCTGCGCCCGACTAGCGTGACCGGCGTCCCAGTTGCCACCTCACCGGGCAGCCGAATCATGAACTGGTCCATGCAAACACGCCCCACGATTTCGCAGAACGTTCCGTTGACCAGCACGTGGAAGCCCTGCAGGCGGCGCTGCCAGCCATCCGCGTAGCCCAGCGGCACGGTCCCGATCCACTCTGGCTTTTCGGCGTGGTAGGTTGCCCCATAGGACACGGCTTCACCCGCATCGATCTGTTTGACGAAACTCAGGGTCGACGTCAGCGTCAGCGCCGGCTCCAGCGGGTACGGTGTGGCTTCGATCGCACGCCCGGAGGGGTTCAAGCCGTACATGGCCACCCCAAAGCGCACCAAGTTGCAATCACAGGCCGCATGCCACAGGCTCGTCGCGGAATTGGCGACGTGCACATAACGCGGCCGCTTGGGCAGGGCCGCGAGAAATTCTTTAAACCGCGCCACTTGCAGGTTAAAGTACGCCGGATCTGGATCGTCAGCCGTGGAAAAATGGGTGAACAGTCCCGTGATTTTGAACTGGTCGCCATGGTCAGTCGCCAGTGCGGCGGCCGCCTTCAAGTCCGCCACCTGGCGAAAACCGATGCGCCCCATGCCGGTGTCCAGTGCGAGGTGCACATGCAACGGCGGCAGGTCACTACCGGCAGTCAGTCCAGGCTGTGCCTGCGTGAGCCACTCCGTACTGCCCACCGGCACGGCGATGTGATTGGCTGCAGCAATCGGCGCATAGGCCGGCTCGATGATCCCAAGTACCAGAATCGGCAGGGTAAAACCCGCCCGCCGCAGCGCCAACGCCTCGTCCAAAACGGCCACGCAAAAGCCGGTCGCCCCAGCTGCCTGCGCCACCCGCGCCACCCGCAGCAGGCCATGGCCGTACGCGTCGGCCTTCACGACTGCAAACAGCTCGGTACCCTGCGGCAGCCCCGCGATTGCATGCTGAACGTTGTGTGCGATTGCCGTCTCATTGATCAGCACCTGGCTAGGGCGCAATTTTGCCGTGACCATACTCATTGTGCAGCCTCCTCAAGAATCACTTCTGTCATCACTAAACTGGCGGTGTGGGAAATAGACACCAGCGCGCGCCCAGCGTATGGGTGCTTCGTCACCACCGGCTTGCCGGCCGGATCATCCAGGGTTTCCACGGCGTGCAACGCGACTTTGCCGATTCCGGTGCCGTACGCTTTGGCGTAGGCCTCTTTCACCGAAAAGCGGCCGGCGAGGTACTCGATCGCCCGCTGGCCGGAGTACTGCTGATAAATCGCCAGCTCGGCGTCTGTCAGCACCTTTTGGGCAAAGTCTGGATTGCGCGCTTGCGCCGCCTTGATCCGCTCAAGCTCCGTCAGATCGACGCCGATCCCATGTATCATCCCGTCACACCCTTTCTGGTTTGATTATAGGCTAGCCAGTGGCGATTGTCGTCAGTCGCCGGCTGAAACTTGGTCACGTTGAAGTGAAACAAGCCAAGCAAAAAGCCCAGGCACGAGGCCTGGACTCAGTGAAAAACTTATTTGCTGCGGAAGGTGCGCTTGGCGCCTTGGCGTTCGGAGCGCTTTTCGGAGAAGCGGTGCGACTTATCAAAGTCGCGCTTGCCCCGAGAGCTGCTGCGGCCGCCATTGTGGTTGCTATTGCCGCGGTAGCCGGAATGGCCACCCTTGCCGCGATAACCGCCACCACTGTGACCGGCATGGCCATGATGCGGCAATGGCCGCTCAGGCGTGATCTTGACTGGAACCGCACTGGCATCATCTGGGCTGACCGCCTTGATGTACGCGGAGACCAGATCAAGCGGGGTGTATTCCTCAAGCAGTGCTTCGGCCATCGGCTGGTATTTCTCCAGGTCATCGGTGTCCGCGAGCTGAGCCTTGATGGTTTCAAGCCCAGTGGACACTTGGCCGATGAAGGCTTCTTTTTCGGTCGGCGGCTTGAGCGGGGTCATCCGCTTCTTGGTCAGCGCCTCGATGGTGCGCAGGTATTCGACCTCGTTGGGGGTCACCAGGGTGACCGACACACCCTTGCGCCCGGCCCGACCTGTCCGGCCAATGCGGTGCACGTATGAATCCGGGTCCTGCGGAATATCGTAGTTGTAAACATGAGTGACCCCGGAAATATCCAGGCCGCGCGCCGCAACGTCGGTGGCGACCAGAAAGTCGAGTTCGCCGGCTTTGAACTGGCGCAGCACGCTCATGCGTTTTTGCTGGCTGAGGTCACCGTGAATGCCTTCTGCCTTATAGCCGCGCGCCTTGAGCCCGCGCGTCAGTTCATCGACGCGCCGCTTGGTCCGCCCAAAAATCAGGGTCATCTCCGGCGACTGCACGTCGAACAGCCGCGTCATGACGTCGAACTTTTCAAAGTCCTTCGCGCGAACGTAGTACTGATCGACGGTGTCCGCAGTCAGCTCCTTGGACTTGATCTTGACGGTGATCGGGTCGTTCATGAATTTGTTGGTCAGGCGCATAATCTGCGCCGGCATGGTGGCGGAAAACAGCAAGGTCTGACGACCGGCTGGCGCCTGCTCAACGATTTTTTCAATGTCATCGATGAAGCCCATGTCGAGCATTTCGTCGGCTTCGTCGAGCACCAGGTGCTTGAGGTTAGCCAGCTTCAGTGTGTGGCGATTGATGTGATCGAGCAAACGGCCGGGGGTCCCGACGACGACCTGCGGGTGATCCGCTAGGCCGCGGATCTGCCGGCGCATGTCAGCGCCGCCGTACACGGCTTGCACCTTGATGTGCTTGTCCGTGCCCAGGCGGTAAATCTCCTCTTGGGTCTGAACGGCCAGCTCACGCGTTGGTGAAATCACCAGCGTCTGCACTGAGCGGTCCTCTTTGTCGATCATTTGGATCAGTGGCAGACCAAACGCGGCCGTTTTACCGGTCCCGGTTTGCGCCTGGCCGATCACGTCCTTGCCCTGCAGCACCAGCGGAATGGTCTGAGCCTGAATCGGTGTTGCCTCTTCAAACCCTGACCGTTCGATGGCCTTGAGCATGTCCTGATCTAAACCTAATTCGTTAAATTTCAAGCAGTTCCTCCTTGAAGCGATTGCTTCGCTCGTTTACAAATCAGAGCGAAGCGTGAGGGCCCTGCATTTGTAAAATTCATTGTATTTGAAATGCCTTTTCAGAAAAGCATCTGGACTAGCTTACCATGAATGAGCCTGATACACAAGCGGCGCCCGGGAAAGCCAAGGCCGGGTGCCGTGTTCGCCCCCGCCCCTGCCAGCCCGTTTGCAAGCTTCGGCAAGGGCAAAAAAAGTCCCAGCGCCAGGCAGCGCCGGAACAATCAATTCACCGTTAGTTAGCCAACAAGTTCACCAGTGTGGCCTCTGACAAAAACGGCATGAATTTGCGTGCCGCCTTGCCGTTGCCTTGCCGACTCAGCTGCCGGACGTGGTCAGCCAGCACGGTTTCGGAGACAAACGGCGCCAGCGCGGTCAGGTCATCGGCAGTCAAATCTGCCTGGGCCCGCGTCGTAAACAGCTCATTGACGACATTGTGTGACATAAACGGCAGCAGCTTTTTCACGGCGTTTAATGACCCGCGCGCTTTCAGCAACTGGCTACCCAACTGGTCGTTTGACGTAGTCTGCCGAAACGGCGCCAGCTTGAACAGCTCCTCCAGGTGATCGTCGTCAGCTGGCACGCCGGCCGCAATCACTGCGTCCAGATCGGCCGTGGCCATGAATGGGGCAATTTGCACCAGCATCTGCGCAAACCCCGGCTGCGCGATTTGCGCCATGACCTTTTCCTTCAGCGTGGTGCTGCTCAAAAACGGCGCAATCTCTTTCAGGGTGGTCAAATTCGGCGACAGACGGGCCGCCTTTTGTTCGACCTGCGTGGGTTTCATCACCGGGGCCGCCTCGGCCAAGGTCCGCGCGTCAACCGGCGCGCTTTCGTCATCCATGATGGTGACGGTGCGGGCGCCTTCCGCCCCGATCAGGTCGTCCAGGTTCAAGTCCAGCACCTTTGCCAGCTGGGCGTACTTATCGATATCGGGCAGCGACTGGCTGCGTTCCCAGTTGGAAACGGCTTGATAGGACACATTGAGCTGGTCCGCGAGCGCACTTTGCGTCATATTCTTCGCCTTGCGGCCGGCTGCGATCTGTTGGCCAATATGGCGCGCATCAAAAATTTGCATGATTGATTCCTCCTTGCGGCTTTGCCGCGTTTGCGTTTGGTTAACGCTGCTTTCAGCCTAATCGCAGATTTGCTTTTTGCCTATCAACCAGTGCTTGAGTTGCCGCTTGACTTACCGCTTGAGTTGTTTTGAAACACAAAAAGCGGCGCTTCGCCGCTTTTGTCAGTTTATTCTGCCCCTTCGATCAGCGCCTGCAACACTTTTTCTAAGTGCAGGCCATGGCTGGCCTTGAGCATCACTAAATCGTCGTGGACGATGTGGTCTTCCAGCGCCACGATTAGGCGCCGCTGCTCGGCCTTGGGAAAATAGTGCACGTGCTCTGGCGCGTACTTGCCAGCCAGTGCCTCTTTTAGGGCAATGATTTCGTCGCCGTAAAGGTAAACGTCCTGGATCTTGGCCGGGTCAAGCGCCGACGCCACGCTGGCGTGCAGCGCTGCGCTGGCATCGCCCAGCTCCAGCATGTCGCCCAGCACCGCAATCCGGCGGCCGCGGCACGGAAACTCGGCAAAATCATTCAAAACTGCCTTCATCGCTGTCGGATTGGCGTTATAGACATCGGACAAAATCGGCTCGCCGGCATCCCCGGTCACCCACTGGGTGCGATTTTTGGTTACCGGGAAATTTTTGAGCGCGGCCTGAATTGCCTCGGGTTTAATGTGGAAACGGCGGCCGACCAAAATGGCGGCCAGCGCGTTAGCGACGTTCCACTCGCCCATCATCGGGATCGAAAAGCGCAGATCCGGCCAGCGCGAAAGTGAAAAATCGGTTTGTGTCTCGCCGGCCTTGATGTCCCGCGCGTACAAAATGTTGTCAGGGTTCAGGCCGAACGTTTTTTGATCCTGCGCGATGTGCTCGGCGCGCTCGCGCAACAGCGGCTCATCGCCGTTGTAAATGAACAAGCCGTCTTCTTTCAGCCCGTTTGTGATCTCCATTTTGGCATCGGCAATCTTGTCGCGGGTCTTGAAGAACTCGATGTGCGCCTCGCCAATCATGGTGATCACCGCAACGTCCGGTTCGACCAGCTTGGATAATTTGTCCAGCTGCCCAGGCCGATCCATGCCCATCTCAACAACCAGCACCTCGGTATTGGTATCCATCGACAGGATGGTCATCGGCACGCCGATTTCGTTGTTGTAATTATCCTGCGTCTTGATCACGTGGTACTGGGTGGCCAAAATAGCCGCGGTCATATCCTTGGTCGTCGTCTTGCCGTTACTGCCGGTGATGGCCACCACCTTGGGGTTGACCTTCATCAGCAGGTAATACCGGGCAAGGTCGTTCAAGGCCTTAAGCGGATCTTGCACGACCAGCTGCGGTAAGGCGGTGCCGACCGGCGCGTGGCCCGCCTGCACAAACGTGGCAGCGGCGCCCGCCTTTTCAGCGGCGCCGATAAAGTCATGGCCGTCGCGCTCGCCCATAATGGGCACAAACAAATCTCCCGGGTGCAGCTTGCGCGTGTCAAACGCGACGCCCGTGACTGTGGGCGCGACCGGATCCGGCACTGCATAATGCGCACCGACGACCCGTGCGATCTCACTTAACTTCATTTTCATTGTAAAGTCCCCCACCTGTTGATAAACACAGCGGTAACATTGTAGCGCAACGGCTACTGATCCGCCACTGTTTTCAGGCGGAGGCGCCATTGATTAGTGGCGCGAGTCAAAGCGACTTCGCCAATTTCTTCCAGCCCGTCTTGGTCCAGCGGCTGCTCGAGCACGAAGCGCCGACGGACCCGGTGTAGCGGCACCTTGACCTGCGTGCGGGAAAACTTGGTCTTCGAAAAGTCCATCAAAACGCCGTCTTCAAACAGCGGGTACAAGTCGGCAAGCACGCTGGTCGGCACCTGCGGGAAGTGCTGGGCGCGCAGCCGCAACCAGAACGGCTGATCGTTGGCGGCCAGGCGCAAGTGCCGGACGATTCCGGCGGCCAGCGTCACGCTGAAACGGTCAAGCGTGCGGAAGTACATGGTCACCTGACCATCCTGCAGCGGTAAAAAGACCAGCTCATTTTGTAGCTTGTAGTAAAATGGCGGGGTGATATGCGTTTTGGCAAAGCCCAAGTAAAGCAGCTCGGCAATTTCTGTCGGCAACAGATCCCGCAGGTAGCTGGCATGCTTGTAATCGAGCCAGCTGCGAGTACGGGCGGCCTTGCTGCGCAGAAAATCGGTGACCGCCGCCTCACCTGAGACCTCGTTGAACCCCGTGTGCGGGTCAATGAACTCATCCTCGTCGACCGGCGGCAACAGCAACAGGTGCCGAAAAGGCGTCGGTGTGGCGTTGAGCACGTCACTGGCCGACAAGCCTGCCGTTTTGAACATGTTCGCCAGCGGCTCGTAATGAACATAGACAATATTATTCCGCATCGTAGTCTCCACTCTCCAGCCCAATTATACAGCTTTCTTGCTGACCTCGCCCGGTATCTGGGCATTTAGAAAGGATGATCCTGATGATCCCATGGCCGCCTGCAGTGACTCCGCTCACGGCGCTGCCGACAATCCCGCGAGACCCGCGCGTGCCTGAGGCGTACTTTGCCATGGTCCAAACAGGCCAGTGGCCGCGCCGTGACTTCTGCCCGACTCCAGAACCGACCAGCGAATCGCTGACCGGCGCCGCCATTCACGCGTTCGCGGGGCCTGGTCCACGCCTGGCCTCCCCGCTGCCAGACCACTTGCTGCCGTTTGCCGCAGACGGCGCGCGGTATTGGTGCTTTGATCTGACCACGCCGGGCCCGGCGATCCGCTACATCGACTGGGAAGTCGACCAGTGGCTGACCGTGGCTGACAGTTTTGCGCAATTTTTAAACCAACTCAAGTGGGTCACACCCATACTCACAGCCGCGCCGACCGCTCAGGAATTTGCGCATGCCGCTTTGATCACCGACGCCGCGGCGCTGCCTGCGCTTTGCGACTATGCCCGCACCACTTTTGCCGCTGAGCACTACGGCGAGTGGTTAGCCTACTGGCTCACTCAGCCCGGGCTCGCCGGTCCCGCGCAGGCCGAGCTTGACTTTGCGCGCCAGTTTCGCTGGGCCGCTTTTTCTCCAGCGCTCAGACAGCGCCTGGCCGCCTGGCTCTAACGGCGAAACTGGAATGCGGCAAGCCACTTCACGTCTTTTTTGACCTGGAAGTAGGCAAAAACCGACAGCGCCAGGGATCCGAACACGTCCGCGAAGAGGTCGCCCATCGTGTCCATCAGCGCCGCTCGCCCGGCCAGCAGCACGCCATGGGCCATGTAGCGCTGCATGTTCAGCCCCAGCAGACCGTCAAACGTGAACTCATAGAACTCCCAAAAGACACCGATTGTCGCGCCAAACGTGAACGCAAACAGTGCGATCAAAAGCGGCGAGGTCGTCTTCAAGCGCTCCTGCGGCGTCAGCGCACAGAAAATCGCCATGCCCAGCCCAGCCAGCATCGCGGCTGAAAACAGGTGCAGGAATTTATCCCAGTACGGAATGTTGTAGAACTGCATCCCTGTCCCGAGCAGCACTGAACCCAGAATGAAAAGTTCAAAGATCAGCTTCAGGATGGGCGGAAACTGAAAATGAAACCCCCGCTCGAGCACAGGTGGCAGCAGGGCCAGCACGATACCGGCTGTGACTTGCCCGAGCAGGCCGGCCTGGCCAGGGTATATGGGCTGCCCCATCAACAGTTTCGGCAGGCAAACGGCGATGTATACCAGTGCTCCCACCACATTCAATCCGTACAACCATTTCACTAGTTTCGTCATAAGCACTCCTTTTGCTTTTAGTCTACTGAAGGCCGCCGCCACTTGGCAAGGGCGAGCTGCCATTTGTTCACTGACGCAATCAAGTCGTTGACTTAGGCCACTTCAAGCGACGATTGGGGCAAAAAAAAACCACCATCGCTGGTGGAAAAGTTTGGGGGAACTTTTTTGGGAGTGTAAGTTAATGTGTAAGCTTAAGGCAAAATCACAACCGCCTTAATATGGTTTCATTATATAACGTCACTTGCGGATATCTGTTCAACTTTCATAAATAAAACTTGTAATAATGAACTGCCCCAAGTAAAGCCCGGCAGCGCGGCATTTGCCAGCCAAAATCACCGTTTTTTTTACAGCCAAAAGGTTGCTTACCGCCACCGGGCCACAATCGGGCTTCAACTTGGCAACAGAGGAGCAGCCAGCAGCTCCGCATGTCAGACTGTACGCCGTAAGCGACTACAGTCTGAGCAACGCCAAAGGCCTCACCGCCAAAAAACGGCGGCAATGCCTTTAGCTAGGCTGTCTGTCCCCCTCAGGGCGCCGAGTCGCCGCACCTTACAAAAAAAACTCATCCGCAGATGAGTTTGTCGTTGCCTGAGGTTACTTTTCGGTTTTGAAACCGTACTTTATACGGATTTTTCTCAAAAGTTCTCAAAAATTCGCATAGAATAAGGCTTTAGCACACTTCTTGTCGGTAGCATATTTCAAATTTTCTCAATAAGTTTCAGTGAACGCGTACAAATTCTCGTACACGAAAAATGTGGCGTAAGACCCTCTAACTGACAAGCCCTAAAGCAAACAGGCATAGCACCCGTAGATAAAGGTCACCATTGATTGCAACTCGTATATATAGAAGCAAATGAAGTCGTTTCGACATTTCATTTGCTTTTTTTCATACCCAATTTTCAATGAATGGAGACTAACAACTATGATGAAAACAGCTCGACAATCCGCTGTGATTGTCGCATTGGTATCGTTGTTTGTCCAGCTCTTTATCCCAGCCTCAATGGCGATTGCCGCCAGCATGACCAACACTAAGGTCGCTGACTGGCGCAACACTTGGCATCTACATTTGTTCAACGGTCTACATTGGACAGATAACGGTATGCATATGAAGAAAGTGGACGACAAGGTTGCCTTCTGTGTGGAGCACGGGGTTAATCTCGATACAAGTGGCTCCGGCTACAATCCCAGCGCCTACTCCGACAGTAAGAAGGATCAACTCGCCAAGATCGCGTACTATGGCTACTACCAGAACCCAACCAACCGTAACTACGCTGTGACCCAGATGATTATTTGGGAAACGCTTGGTGACACGCTACTAACGACACCGAACAAGACCTACCAAGCTGAAAAGAATGCAATTCTTGATAAGGTCTCCACGCATGATCGCAAGCCATCGTTCAACGGCAAACAGATCACGCTCGCAGTTGGCGATTCAATCACGCTGACGGATACCAACGGACGGCTCGCGGCTTTCGCCCAGCAAACAGCGAACACCGCGGACCTCAAAATCACCAAGTCTGGCAACAAGCTCACGCTGACGGCTACCGCCCAGTCGAAAGCTTCCGGCAAGGTCGCTTATGCAATCGTTAAGTCCGCTGATGTAGGTACCTCTTTCGTCTACACGAAAGGCTCACAACAGAAACTGGTCAACTTCAAGTTGTCCAGCAATGGTGAGTTCAGCCTGCCAATCAAGGTCAACTTGAATGGTAACGTGAAAGCCAAAAAAGTTGACGCCGACACCAACAAGGCGCTGCCGGGTGCCACGCTCCAATTTGAATACAATGGCACCACCAAGGCAGTCACAACTGGCACTGACGGCTATGCTGCTCTGAACGGGATTAAGGCTGGTACCAAGATCAAGATCAGCGAAGTCACCGCCCCGAACGGCTACGTCAATAAGGGTGAACTCAAGGAAGTCACCATCGAACCCGGCAAGACCGTTGAAGTTGTCCTCGGTAACAAGGAACAGCTCGGTAACGTGACCCTCGCCAAGATTGGGCGTGAGTTCGGTAGCGACATGTTCAATGCCTACTACTCGCTTAATGGTGCTGTCTACGGCATTTACACCAGCACCGGCACACGGGTTTGCGCGATCACCACTGACGTCAATGGCAAAGGCACCTTGCAGAATCTCAAGCTCGGTAGCTACTACGCACTGGAAGAAAAAGCCCCTGCTGGCTATGTTCTGAACACGATCAAGCTGCCGTTTGAATTGAAGTATGCTGGTCAAACTGTCGCGGTCACCACTGCTCACGTCGATACGACTGATCAAGAACAGCGCGGTACTGCCACTATCATCAAGGAAGATACCGTTACTGGTAAGCATCCACAAGGTGCTGCCAGCCTTAACGGTGCTGTCTACGAACTCCACCGTGCAGCTGATGACAAGCTCGTGAAGTCAGTGACGATTGCCAACAATACCGCGTCCGTTTCTGGCTTGGAGCTGGACGATTACTACTGGCAAGAGGTCAAGGCGCCGACTGGCTACGTGCTTGATCCGCAAAAGCACGCCTTCAAGTTGGCTTACGCTGGTCAGAACGTCACCACTGCAACTGCTACTACGACGGTCAAGGAACAAGTCATCACTGGTGATCTTGACTTGCTCAAGTACGGTAACTACGACTGGTCAGCCCAAGGCAAAGGCACTAAGTCGGTCATGCTCAAGGACACCCAGTTCACTGTAACCAGCAAGACCACTGGCAAGGTCGTTCGTACCGGCCTCACCGATGCCCAAGGCTACGTGAAGTTTGCGGATTTACCTTACGACACCTTCACCGTAGCTGAAACCAAGACCCCAACAGGCTACAACGGGATCAAACCGTTCACAGTCGTTGTTGACGGCACCCAGAAGTCCCAACATTACAGCATCGAAAATAAGGTCATCGAAGAAAAGCTGCGGGTAGTCAAGGTTGATACCAAAACCGGGAAGACCGTGCTGCGCGCTGGCGCTATCTTCCGTGTTAAGAACCTGCAAACCAACAAGTACGAAGTCCAGCCAACTGCTGATAAGACCGGTACGACTGATAAGTTTGTGACCGATAATTCCGGCGAGTTGATTACCGCCGAAGCACTTGGCTACGGCAAGTACCAGCTCGAAGAAGTTCAAGCACCAGAAGGCTATGTACTGGCTAAGGAACCTGCCAAGTTCACCATCGACGGTAGCCATAAGGACGGCATCGTGGTCATCAAGTTCGCTGACCTCTCCCAAAAGGGTGTCGCCACCTTGACCAAGACCGGGGCTACCCCAGTCGCCGTCGAAAAAGTTGAAACTGAATATGGCGATCAGTACAAGTTCAAGTACGATTACACCGCACTCGCTGGTGCGAAATTTGAGTTCAAGGCAGCCGAAGACATTACGACTGCTGACGGCACCGTTCGTGCACACAAGGGTGACGTGGTTGCCACCGGCACTACTGATGCCCAAGGACAGATTAAAACCCCAGAACTCTACCTCGGCAAGTACACCTCAACCGAAGTATCTGCACCAAACGGGTTCATCATGAACACCGATCCGATTGCTTTTGAACTCAAGTATGCCGGGCAAGAAGTGACGGTGACGTCCACCTCACTTGAAGCCAAGAACGACTTCCAACAACTCGACATCACGCTCAACAAGCAAGAAGAAAGTATCACCGGTTGGAAGGACAACCTCCCAGTTATGAAGAACGTCGCGGCCAACGGTCAGATCTTTGGCTTGTTCACGCAAGGCGAAACCAAAATCGGCGAAACTGCGATCCCATCTGAATCACTCGTCGCCACCACGAACGTCAAAGACGGTAAGGCTGAATTTGGCGCGATCCAGTTGCCAGAAGGCTATTACTACGTCAAAGAACTTGATGCTGGCGAAAAGCACGACTTGAATACCACGATGTATGGCTTCCATTTCCACACCACCGACAACGAGAAGATCAAACACATCGACCTCAATGACGGCAAGGTGATCAACAACAAGCTCCACGAAAATGAACTGTCATTCAAGAAGATCAATGAAGTTGCCACGCTGGTGTCGGGCAAAGGTTACTCCTACGCCATGACCGGTAACGCAGCTGGCGCGGTTTTTGAATTGCTCGACGCTGACAAGAAGGTCATTCAGACGATTACGGTAGGCAAGGATTCCACTGGCTCCATCAAGCACCTACCAGTCGGCACCTTCTATCTCCGTGAATCCAAGCCTTCTGCCACCAACCTTGTCTTATCGAAGGAAACTCTCAAGCTCGTGTCTACCAAAGACGGCGTAACGATCTTTGATAGCAAGGACAAGCAGATTGGTGAAACCAAAGTTGACACCAAGGAACCAACTATCGCCTTTGAACTGACCAACGACCTAATCAAAGGCACTGGCGAACTGACCAAGACCGATGTCTCCACTGGGAAGCGCCTGCCCAATACCGGTATCCGCATTCTGGACGAAAACGGCAAGACGGTTGTATCTGGTCGCACTGACAAGAACGGGGTCTTCTCCTTTGGTAATCTGCCTGCTGGCAAGTACAGCTTCCAAGAATACGATGCACCAAAGGGCTACGAAATTAACGAAGCTCTCGTACCATTCGAGATCACTACAGATGGTGAGATCGTGAAGGCCGTCATGACCGACAAACAGACGCCTAAACCCGGTCTCCCACAAACCGGCAACGTGACGTCTGGCTGGCTCATCGTCATCGGTGTAATACTGCTGCTCGGCGTCCTCGCTGCAATGGTTGTGATCGGTGGTGCCAAGAAGAAAGACGGCAAGTAACATGCGCATTTCTTCTATCAGTATGTACCCCGATCTCGGTGGCGACGTGCTGCTCCAAGGCGACATCGTACTGGATCATGTACTCATCTTGAAAAACGTGAAGCTCATAGAAGGTCAGTATCGCTGGTATATCCAGTTCCCACGATACGCTGATGGTCGTACGGTTCACCCAATCTCCAAATCATTTTACGACTACCTACTTCAACAACTAACCGAATACTATCACCAAGCCACAGCCGAGTAGCCCACCTACCCGGCTTTTTGAATGCGAAAGGAAGGCTACAACATGGAACTCAAATTTGTTGCACCAAACATTGAAAAGACGTTCGGTCACCTATACTTCGGCTCGCTCAAGCGCGAACTGTCAGAAGGAGATCGTGACAACCGCAAGGTTGTCTCCCGCACTTACGAGTTGTTCTCCGACTTGCAGCGCACCGACAACATCGAAATCACTATTCCGGCGAAGAAAGGTGACAAGGCCGAAAGCATTGAAGTTGACGCACCGGTCACCATCATCAAGCCGCGGATTGCGACCGTTGGCTACCGGATCGGTGAACAAGCCTTTGTGCGCTACATCTGCAATGCCGACGATATTGTCCCAGTCAAATAAAGAAAAGAGGAACTCACATGCGATTAGCAGAAGGCATCGTTATCGACTTAGAAGAAACCTTTGGCGTCCTAAAATTATCCGGCCAGCGCCGCGAACGCTTCGTGCAAGACGAAGACGGCAATCGTACTGACGACGTGAAGGAACGCACCTATGACTTGAAGTCCATGAAACAGGGAATGATGATTCAGGTTTCCATTCCGGCCGAAGCTGGAATCAAAGACTTCAAGTACAACCAGATTGTTGCTTTGGTTGACCCAGTGATCGACACCGTGGCAAACGCGAACTTCAACCGAGTTGAAACTTCGTGGTACATGAAAGCCAAGGATCTCGTGATTGCCACCGCACCGGTCAAGCCGCAGGAGAAGCCAAACACCAATGACAAGAAATAGCTGCTCATTGCTCCACTCCTCGCGCGCGCCGCCCACTGCGGCGGTTGCTTACCACTAACGAAAGGAGTTGATCACAGATGATGACTTCCACATTGACCGTAGTTGGTCGTGAAGTGTTTATCGACGACTACAACGAAGAAATCGACAACGACTACCACCTTGACCCAGACGAAATCCTGCAAGACATGGTGGAGCTCATGGAAGAAAGCCCTGAATCCTACCAACACCTGCATATCGACAGCGAACAAACCAACGACGGCATGAATAAGCTGTTCTCGTTCACTTCATACGAGGGTGAGGATGGCTTACGGTTCTCGTATCTGGGCGTCAGCGATGAATAAGAATGTGAGATCGATGAAGCCACAAAATCTTGAAATCAACGAATTCATCGAAGACTACACCAGACTTGTCAGAACGGATGGCGTTCCCCCAAGCGCTGATTTTTTACGGGAATTGGTCGCTGATGCCGCAGCACAGGCAATGGACGGTCAACTCATTATCTGGGTTGATGACAACATGATTGATGACAAGCCAAAGGAATTCATTTTCAACTTGCTTGAAGACACCGTGATTTATATGGGTGTGGATTGAATTTCGTATTATCACAAATGAAAGGAGCTCGAAAATGTCCGCAATGAATATCGACGGATTCTTGGAAGACTACCCCGCGCTAGTTGACCCTGATTTTCACGACCCTAGCCCGGAAGCTTTGATCGACATGGTGCTGATGGCTGCCGAACAGGCAACTGCTGGCGAACCGTTTTCCATTTGGGTAGACGGCGAATGTACCCGCGATCACGAATCCAAAGAATTCAGCTTTAATATCGACACCGAAGACCGACAACCCGCTATCAAATATATTGGCGTCAAGTAACGCCCAAAGGAGAATTTCTATGAATGATCAAGTAACCCTCGTCAACTTGGACGACTTTCAACTTCACTACGAACACATCGCTGACTTTGACAACGGAGCATCACCCACTGGTGACGTCATCATCAACTTAATCGACGCAGCTAATCACGCGATTCAAGCTGGCATGAATGCTTGTGATTTGATTTTAGCCAGCGAGCAGTGTGCGAAACCCGAAGCCTACCTTCAAGGAGCACGCTTTAGTTTCAACGTTTCAAGTAGCCCACTTGGCCTCGTAATTGGCTACGACGGCGTAAATATTGACGAATGAAATTCACGTATCGCGGTACACGGGTCTATCCGCGTCAACGCAACCTGCTTTACAACACTGCGATGACCATTGTGGTTAGCTTGTGGGTAATTGGGGCTGTGATTGCCTATTGGCCGCTGCTAAGACAGATCAACTGGAAATTCTTTAGTTGGCCGGATCTGGTGACCTTGCCTTGGTCATGGCTGCCGCTGGTTATTAACAGTTTATGCACGGCACTACTCTTTGGCGTTGGTCTGTGGGCTTATCGAACTTGGTTTGCGGATTCCTACAAGCAGATGGAACACCGCCAAAAGCTCGCCCGCATGATCATGGAGAACAAGTGGTACCAAACCGACCAGTCCAACAGCGAGAGTTTCTTCAAAGACTTAGGCTCAACACGTACCAAAGAGAAGATTTCTCACTTCCCAAAGATATACTACCGGCTCAAGGACGGACTGATCCACGTTTCCGTTGAAATCGTCATGTCTTCCTATCAAGACCAGCTCCTACACTTGGAGAAAAAGCTCGAAGCCGGTCTTTACTGTGAGCTGGTCGACAAGATCCTGCATGATTCTTATGTCGAGTACACCTTGCTTTACGACACTATCGGCAAGCGTATCACCATCGCTGACGTGACCTGTGAACATGGCTCCATGCAGCTCATGGAAACTGTGGCTTGGCATTATGACACGCTGCCCCACATGTTAATCGCTGGTGGTACGGGCGGTGGTAAGACCTACTTTATTTTGACGTTGATTGAAGCACTACTAAAAGACGGTGCTCAGCTCACCGTTCTTGACCCGAAAAATGCTGACCTCGCTGATTTAGCTGATGTGATGCCAGGAGTTTATTCCAAGAAGGAAGCCATGCTGGGTGCAGTGGAAACCTTCTATCAGGATATGATGGCACGTAACGACAAGATGAAACAAATGGACGGGTACAAGACCGGCGAGAACTACGCCTATCTTGGACTACCCGCCCACTTCCTGATTTTTGATGAATACGTTGCCTTTATGGATATGCTTGGCCGCGATGCCATGCAAGTCATGTCCAAACTCAAACAGATCGTCATGCTTGGCCGTCAAGCTGGTTTCTTTCTCGTGTTGGCTTGCCAACGGCCCGACGCAAAATATCTGGGCGACGGGATCAGAGACCAGTTTATGTTCCGCGTTGCGCTAGGGCGCATGAGTGAGCTGGGCTATTCCATGATGTTCGGCGAAACCAACAAAGGCTTCTTCCAGAAACCAATTAAGGGACGCGGCTATGTGGACACTGGCGGTAGCGTGATCTCTGAATTTTACACACCGCTAGTGCCACGCGGCTATGACTTCCTCACCGAAATCGGCGCCGCCGCTAATACCGTTCCTGCAACCCCAACAGAACAGGAGGTGCCAAATGAGCACTGATGTCAAAATCGAAAACAGATCGCAATTCCTCAACGACTTTCACGAAAATGTACCTTTCCAGTCTGACGAAGACGCGGAAGACCAACTCGAATGGATGGCAATGCACGCCCACGAGTACCCGGATTCACGAATCTGGATGGGCGCTCCCGGCGGACTGACCGCTGATCGCTTTCCGAAAAGCTTTTGGTTCAATGTTACCACTGGCGACGAGGGCGAACTGATCATGACTTACACCAACGTCGCAGATGAAGGTGACGAGGAGTAGGTCTATGGTAATCCGATCTCGTTCACCAGATCTAATGCAGCATCGCAGGTGGCTTCATAAGTGACGTTCTCACTGTATACGTAGGCCACTCGGTACTTTTCCCAGCGCTGTTTCAATAGCACAGACCCACGCAATGTTGTAATGATTTCTGCGTATCGCGGCAACAGTGCCTCCGAGCCACGAAGCTCGGCCGTCGCGTGCAATGCATCCTTTAAGACTTTGAAATCAATATTCTGCCGTTGCACCTTATCGAACAGATACAAGTCGTAGAAGTCTTTCATACGCGAATTAAGTTCTTGCCGCACAACCATAGATTCAAGTTTCTCGGCAAGAATGGTCTCCATATTGTAGGCCATAACCAGAATATCTTGATCATTAAAAATTGTACGATGATGCCATGAAATTTCGCGGGGTGTGATCGTGTCCCCCGTTGAAACATCAATCTTCGTGTCTACGACGCTATTGTAGATTTTTGCTTCAATATGAATGCGAAACCCAGCGTATTCCGCGGCAACACGAATATCGTCAATCTTAGCAATTCTGATTGTTACGTCGCTGTCTGGCTCGTTCATATCAGCGATGTCCGTGAACACTTTGAGGATTTCCTCTTTTGTTACCGGTAAGCCTTTGACCGAGGTATCAACGTCACGAGTTGCCCGGGTATCAACACCTAGCATTGACGCAATTAGAAAACCGCCTTTGAGAATCAAGTTATCCCGGTAAGGCGAACGAGAAATACGATCCACAATCTCGTCTAACGCCACCTCCTGCATCAATATTTGGGGATCAATCTGCTTTTCTTTGGCAAGGTTACGCACTTTGGCCTTGAACTGTTGTCCATTTGAAAAACCTAGTTTCACAGTAGTACCTCCATGTAGTTATTGATTTTTTCTCTAACTTTGAACAAATCTGCATAGCGTACCAGCCGCCCAATATCTTTCTGCTTTAGCTGCGAATAGCTAATCATTGCTTGGCGAATAGTTTCCGAATCTGATGAATCACGCGCTCGTAAAATATCACAGAGGGTTCGCTCAATATTGTAGGCCCGCACCTTGTGCTGACCCGGAGACAGCACTTCCTCAACACCTAGCTCATGCCACTTTATATTTTGACGATAGACCCGCACAGGAAATTCGCCGAGTGAACTTGCATTGTAGCCGCGAGGAAAATTCATTTGGTAACGATCCGGTGTCCTGTCGATCATATGATGCAAAAAGAGCGCAGTGTCCTTATAGTAGATACCTTTGTTAAAACGATATTGAAGGATATACATGTCGTCTTCAAATATCGCCGGGTCAATATACACCCCACGCCCTACTCGTTCTAGCTTACCAAGGTTTGCAAGATCAATAAGCAGATGTGGATCAATTCCAAGTTTTCTAGCATCCGCGGTCGTGACCTGCCCATTATTTTGCTTCAAGAAGGATTCAATCAAATCTGACATTAAGTTCACCTCACGTTTCAAGCATCATTATACCACATAACGATGCTTGAAAAGTGGTACAAGATATACGAAAGGAGAACCCATGAGAGTACCAATTATTAACAATCAAAGTCGTTTTCAGGAAGATTATGCTGACACGATTATAGCCGGAACGCCAGAGGATGCCGAAGACGCACTGTTAGAAATGTGCGACTACATTGAACCTTACGAAGGCGGCAAGCACTGGCTCGAACTCGTTGGTGATCGCACCATCTCGGGCAAGCCCGTCTACTTCTGGTTCACAGCCACCATGACACAAACAGGCATGCAGCTCACTTATCATAGCTGGGCGCACCATTATTAACCGGATTCACGCCGTCATCAAGACAAAGCCTTTGAAAGGAGCAAGCCATGATTACCCAATCTGTTCAGAAAGGCTGCACCCTGCCGCCACGCGCGGCGTGCAGCGCGAAAGCCGCAAGCGTGAGTGGCAGCGGTCGGCGCCAGCCGACCGCTTACCCCCAGTACTCTAACAGGGGGGTATTAAATACAACGTCTGTGCCTGAACACAAGGTAGAAAGCCTGATATGACAGGCTTAAATTGAATAGTTACAAAATGATGGATTGCACCCCGCATCCATCATTTTTTTGTCCAAAAATCAAAGGAGGCTAAATTGTGATTTCTTGGCATGAACAAGTTAAGCTACATCGAAAACAATTACGACTGACGCAAGCTCAAGTCGCTCGGCGCTTAGGTGTTACACGGATGCATTACGTCCAAGTAGAAAACGGCAAGACTAACCCTAGTGCGTCACTGCAAATGGAAATCGACCGGCTGCTCAAGAACTGGAACGACGAACCAGAACTGACGCTAATGTTTGACTACATGCGTGTGCGGTTTCCAACACATAACGCCAAAGCCGTGATCACTAAGATTCTCGGTCTGACCCCAGAACACCTGATATTCGAGGAACACGGCTTCTACGGCTATTCGGCCATGTATATCTTTTCCAACATTCAGGTCATGGTGGCACCGGTTGACTCCAATCTCGGCACGTTAGTTGAAATGAAAGGCCAAGGCTGCCGAGAGTTTGAGGGGATTCTGCTTAGCCACGGTGAGAACTGGTACGACTACTTCTTACGGGTCGATGAAGCTGGTGGCATTTTCAAACGAGTTGATATTGCGATTAACGACATGGTTGGCCTGCTGAATATCCCCGAACTGGTCGATAAGTGTCTGAACAACGAGTGCATCTCCGTCATGCGATCATTCCAAGGGCTGCAATCAGGAAAGCTCGTGGATCTCGACGAGGTTGGCCGAGGCAATACGCTGTACGTCGGCACGATGAAAAGCGACGTGTATTTCTGCATCTACGAAAAGGCTGCTGAACAAGCGGCCAAGCGCGGCATCTCGATTGCCGATACCCCAATCATCAACCGATTTGAGATTCGTTTGAAAAACGAGCGGGCAATTAAGGCGATTGAGAATATGCTGATAACCCGTGACGCTGAAAAGGTTGCGTTTGGTATCATCACCCGCTATATGCGCTTCGTGGATGAAGTCCCGGACAAAAGCCGCTTGAAGTGGCCGGTCAACGAACGTTGGGCATACTTCCTTGGCAAAGGACGCCAGCCGATTCGCTTAACCACCGATCCCCAGCCCTTTGACCTGAACAAGACCAAGGCGTGGCTCCAAAAGCAAGTCATGCCAACGCTCAAAGTCATCAAAGAAATCGACAACTACTTTGGCACCACTGACTTGCAGCTCATGATCAAGGACGCCGAGCTGACCGACAAACACCTCAAGCTGATTGAACAACAGACTGTTGGTAGCGAAGAGCTAGGAGGTGACATGTTTGGTCAATGACGTGCTGGCTTCCCACCCGCTGCGCGGTAAAGCATTCAAGGACTGTATGCTGAACGTGTACGTCTACAAGGCAGCACTAGTCGGTGTCGTCGAACACAAGAAGTACCGGCGCATCTGTGACATGAATAGTTTTGGCTTCACGGCACAAGACTATATCGCTTGGCGGCACCAGCAACAAGAACACCCGGCGGCTCTGATTGGCCGCGATGGCCGCGCCTTGAATTACGGCGAACTGCGCCAACTACTTTATCAAACAGCCGAAGAATCAGGCTGGCCGGTCTTCGCTGCACCAGTGAAAGACCTATTTTTCGATTAACTCACTTGGTCGCGATTGACCGTGCCAAAACAATCGCAATTCAAAAAGGAGTGACGGTCACAAATTCAACTAAAGGAGTATCAATGCAATCGAACTAGACGTCATCTACAATCGCGAGTGTCTGGAAGGCATGGCGGATTTACCGACAGCCTCCATTGACATGATCCTGTGCGACTTGCCGTATGGCGCCACAGCCAATGCTTGGGATAAGGTGATCCCGTTTGAATATCTCTGGGGTCAATACGAACGGCTCATCAAACCGCAAGGCGCGATTGTACTCACCGCAACCGAACGCTTTTCTGCGGACTTAGTACAATCCAACCCGACCTTGTACCGCTACAAGTGGGTCTGGATCAAGAATACTGTCACCAACTTCGTTAATGCCAAGAACCGCCCACTATCCCGCTTCGAGGAGATTCTCGTCTTCTCCAAGTCGGGCACAGCTAACTTCGGTAATTCCCCTGATACCAAAAGCATGAAATATTTTCCTCAGGGACTGCTCCCCTATAACAAAACCGTCAACTCACGCAAGTATGAGAGGGCCAACCAGCTGCACCCGTGGGACGCACCTGATAGCTACACACAAGAGTGGACGAACTACCCGTCTGACGTGCTCAACTACAAGTCTGATCGCACCGGCTGGCACCCGACACAAAAGCCTGTCGATCTCTTTTCCTACCTCATCAAGACTTACACGCAACCCGGCGAGATCGTGCTGGATAACTGTATGGGTTCTGGCACTACCGCAATGGACACTGACCGCAACTTTATCGGCTATGAAATTAGCGAAGAATACTGGCACCGGGCTAACGACCGAATCAAGCAACATCATGCTACGCAAACTGAACTATTCTGATTCATCACTCACGATCCGGTCGCCGCTGACCACGTCAAAACAGCGGCAATTTTGAAAGGAGCCCTGGTCACAAAACTAAAAATCAAAGGATGATTATTATGAATTTCGGACAAAACTTGTTTAACTGGTTCACCTCCAACGCCCAGAGCTTGGTGCTGATGGCGATTGCCATTATCGGGGTCTACCTCGGCTTCAAGCGCGAGTTTTCCAAGCTGATCGGCTTCTTAGTCATTGCGATCATTGCCGTCGGGTTGGTGTTCAACACCGCCGGGGTCAAAGACGTACTGCTGAACTTGTTCAACCGCGTCATGGGGGCTTAGCCTATGGACGACATCAAAGTCTTTATTGCCAATCTTGGCAAGTATAACGAGGGCGAGATTGTCGGCGCATGGTTCACGCCGCCAATCAACAACGAAGAACTCGCTGAAAAGCTAGGTCTGAACGACCAGTACGAAGAATACATGGTTCAGGACTACGAAGGCCCCGTTGTCTTTAGTGAGTATTCAACGATTGGTGAAATCAACGAAGCTGCCGCAGCCGTTGAAGCATTGAAAGGCACCGAGATTTACCCGGCCATCAAAGAGCTTATTGGCGAATGGTACGACAACGTGATCGAACTCGCCGCACACAAGGACGACATCGCCTGTTATCACGTCGCGAACATGGCGGAGTTGGCCGAAGAACTAGCTGATGAAGGTTGGTTCGGTGACATTCCGCCACAAGTCGAAAACTACATCGACTATGCCAAGGTCGGACGTGACCTCGAAATTGAAGGAGGTTTCGTTGAAACACCTTACGGCATCTACCAATTATTAGACTAAATCTCTGGGCTGGCGCTGTAAAAGGCGTCAGCCTTTTTATCTCACTACGAAAGGAGATCACATGAAGAAAGTCAGATCCTACACCAGCATCTGGTCGGTGGAAAAGGTGCTGTATGCCATCAATGACTTGCAACTACCGTTCCCAATTACTTTTACGCAAATGACGTGGTTCATCGTCAGTCTGTTTGCGGTCATTTTGCTGGGCGACTTGCCGCCACTATCATTCATTGACGGCGCGTTTCTCAAGTACGTCGGCATTCCGGCTGGGCTAACGTGGTTCATGAGCCAGAAGACCTTCGACAACAAGAAACCAATGGGATTCTTGCGGTCGGTGATCAACTATGCCATTGCCCCGAAGCTCACCTATGCTGGCAAACCCGTGAAGTCGCAAAAAGAGAAACAAGACACATCGGTGACCTACGTTTGGAGGTACCACAATGAAATTTCCAATTAAATATATTGAGGACAATTTGGTCTGGAACACAGACAGCGAGTGCTTTGCCTATTTTGAACTGATCCCGTACAACTACTCGTTTCTAAGTCCCGAACAGAAACAACAAGTCCATGAGAACTTCCGCCAACTGATCTCCCAGAATCGTGATGGCAAGCTCCATTTATTGCAGCTCGCCACCGAAGCCAGTGTCCGGGACACCCTCGATCGCTCAAAGAAGTTGGTCAAAGGAACGCTTAAAGACATCGCCTTCCAGCATATTGACGGCCAAGCCGAAGCACTGACCGAAAACGTCGGTGACAACCAAGTGGACTACCGCTTCTTCATCGGCTTTAAGCTGTTGCTGAACGACGCAGAGGTTACCGCCAAGTCTATCTTCAAGGATATGTCCTTGGGCATTCGGGACTTCTTCGCCGAGTTCAACACAACGTTCGCTGGTGATTTCTTCACCATGAACAACGCGGAGGTAGAACGCTACGCCAAGTCCGCAAAGTTTCTCGCCGAGAAGATTGGTCGGCGCTTCAAAGTGCGACCACTCGACAAAAACGACTTCGGCTACCTGCTGGAACACCTCTACGGCATGACGGGGCAAGATTACGACGATTATGAGTACCACTTGCCCCGCAAGAAGTCTAAGCGCGACACGATTATCAAGCGCTATGACTTGATCAAACCAACTCGGTCACTAATTGAGCAGCACCAACGCTCGATCAAGATCACTCACGGGCTGGATAGCAGTTACGTGACGTACCTGACACTTTCCGACATCGTGGGTGAGCTCGAATTTCCCGGCAGTGAGATCTTCTATTTCCAGCAAAGTCAGTTCGATTTTCCAATCGACACCAGCTTGAACGTTGAGATCGTGACGAACAAAAAGGCGCTGACCAAGGTACGCAACAAGAAGAAGGAACTCAAGGACTTGGACGAACACGCCTATCAGTCTGGCAACGAGACGACACGTGGCGTCAGCGACGCACTGGATTCTGTCGATGAACTTGAAAGCAACCTCGACCAGACTAAGGACGCCATGTACAAGATCAGCTACATCATTCGCGTGGCTGGGCGTAGTGAAGACGAAATGAAGCGCCGCGCTGATCAGCTACTCGATTTCTACGACAGCCTCAACATCAAACTCGTGCGACCATTCGGCGACATGCTGGGACTACACAGCGAGTTTATCCCTGCCTCAAAGCGCTATATCAACGACTATATCCAGTACGTCACCAGCGATTTCATCGCCTCACTAGGCTTTGGCGCGACGCAATCGCTCGGTGAAAAGGAGGGTATCTATATCGGGTACAACGTTGACACCGGACGCAACGTCTACTTGCAACCAGATATTGCCGCGCAAGGTATCAAGGGGACTGTCACCAATGCCTTATCCGCCGCTTTTCTTGGTAGCTTGGGTGGTGGGAAGTCCTTCTCTAACAATTTGCTTGTCTACTACGCCGTCCTTTACGGAGCGCAGGCACTGATTCTTGACCCGAAGTCGGAACGTACCGGCTGGGCAAAGAACCTCGACTTTATGGAAGATCAAATCAACATCGTCAATCTGACCAGTGAGGAACAAAACCGTGGACTGCTTGATCCTTATATCATCTTGTCTAACTTGAAGGATTCTGAATCGCTAGCCGTTGATACGCTGACCTTCCTCACTGGCATCTCAAGCCGTGATGCCGACCGCTTCCCGACGCTGCGCAAGGCAATCCGGGCAGTAACACAGGCGCCCGAACCGGGACTGTTGAAAGTCATTGATGAACTCCGCCGCGAAGACACGCCTATTGCGCGCAACATTGCCGATCATATCGAATCCTTCACGGATTACGACTTTGCGGCATTGCTGTTCTCTGACGGGACGGCACGGCGGACAATCGCCCTTGACCGCAAGATCAACATCGTGCAGATTGCAGACTTGGTGCTTCCAGACGCTGATAAGATGCAAGAGGAGTACATCACTGCGGAAATGCTGTCCGTTGCCATGCTCATGATCATCAGTACGTTCGCAATCGATTTCATTCACCAAGACCGCGCTCAATTCAAGATTGTGGACTTGGACGAAGCCTGGGCTTTCTTGAATGTCGCGCAAGGCAAAGCCCTGTCGATGAAGCTAATTCGTGAAGGTCGTTCCATGAACGCTGGGGTCTACCTCGTCACTCAAAATGCAGACGATTTGCTCGACGAAAAGATGAAGAACAACATCGCCCAAAAATTCGCGTTCCGTAGCACCGACATCACGGAAATCAAAAACACCCTCAACTTCTTTGGTCTCGATGCCGAAGACGAGGGTAATCAGAACCGGCTTCGGTCACTAGATAATGGGGAATGCTTATTCCAAGACATTTGGGGACACGTCGGTGTGCTGCACTTCGACTATATCTTTGAACACCTGCACCACGCTTTTGACACTCGGCCACCGAAACCCGTGGAGGTGATCGCTGATGACGAAAGCTAACCGTCGGCGGCTACTGCTGTTCCTCGGTGTTGTCGCGGCATTCATGTTAGTGCTAATGCTCGCTGGCGGTCAACCGGTACACGCTGCGGGATTGGTTGACAATCAGTCTGGCGGCTCTAACGAGTATTCCAAGTACCCGTTGTCGCACTACCAGCTCGACTACTTCGTCGATACGAGTTGGGACTGGCTCCCGTGGAACTGGGGCGATGGCATCGGTAAGTCTGTGAGCTATGGCCTGTATGCCATCACCAACTTCTTGTGGACACTCTCGGTCTACCTGTCAAACGCTGCGGGTTATCTGATTCAGCAAGCCTACTCGCTGGACTTCATCAAAGATACGTCTGACGCGATTGGGAAGAACATGCAGCTCTTGGCTGGAGTGTCAAAGGACGGCTTCACTACTGACGGCTTTTACCCCGGCTTACTCCTCATGATTACGCTGGTAGTCGGCATCTATGTCGCCTACACCGGTATCATCAAACGCGAGACCTCCAAAGCCATCTCGGCAATCGTCAACTTTGTGGTGATCTTCATCACGTCAGCCAGCTTCATCGCCTACGCCCCGGACTACGTGAGCAAAATCAATGAGTTCAGTTCAGACATCAGCACCAGCGCGCTCAACACTGGCTCCAAGATGATTATGGGCACTGATACAGCCACCGATAAATCAGGCGTCGACGCGATCCGTGACACTCTGTTTGAAATTCAGGTGAAGCAGCCGTGGACACTTTTGCAGTTTGGCGACAGCGACGCTGATACCGTTGGCAAGGATAGCGTAAACACGTTAACGAAAACCGACCCGTTTGGCGACAAAGGCAAAACCCGTACCGACGTGGTCAAGGCTGAAATTGAAGACAACGATAACGAGAATCTCTCGCCAACTATGACGATCAATCGCCTTGGTACCACGACCTTTGTTGTCCTGTTCAACATGGCGATCACCTTGTTTGTCTTCTTCCTGACGGCAATGATGCTGTTCAGCCAGATACTCTTTATCATCTATGCGACGTTCTTACCGGTGTCGTTCTTACTCGCTATGCTGCCGTCCTTTAACGGATTGATGAAGCAGAATATTATGAAGCTTTTTAACACCATCATGACACGAGTTGGCGTGACGCTGGTGATCACGATGGCGTTCTCGCTATCGGCAATGGTCTACGGATTATCGGCCACCTCACCGTTCTTCCTCGTGGCCTTCCTGCAAGTTACCATCTTCGCCGGTATCTGGATGAAGCTCGGCGACCTGATGGGCATGATGCAGCTACACAGCTCTGACGCCCAGCAAGGCGCACAACGCTTCTCGCGTCGTGGGAACCGCATGCTACGACAGTTCGTCGGTAGTGCCATGGGTGGCGCAATGGCCGGACGCTTCCTGTCGCGGGGCTATGGCAAGGGGCGTGGAACACCACAGCTCCCGACAGGAACGCAACGCGAACAGACTGCGGACGCTACCAAACCGCAACAACCCAAGAAGCCACGCAGCCAACGACTGGGTGAGAAACTTGCCGATGTATCTGATGTCGGCAACAAGCTCAAGGACAAGACTGAACGTGGCCTTGATCAGGTGAAGGACGCACCAACCAACGTTTTATATGGTCTGCATCGTGGTAAGCAACTGACTAAGGAGGCCGCCGAAACTGCGAAGGACAGCTTCAAGGGGCGGCGTGAGACCAATCAGCAGGAACGCGACAAACAGCTTGAGCAGCGGCGTAAGCAAATGCAAGAACGCAAGCTCGCGATCAAGCCTAAAGCTGATCCTGAAAAGCCAAAACCAACGGCTACCAAGCCGCCGGTTGAACCAACTCGTAAGCCAACAACTGCCACATCTACAAAACCAAAACAAACTGATATTAGCGGTCAACCAAAGCGTGCTGCCACGAAGCCAACATCAACTCGGCCTCCACGTCCAGCCACGAAGCCGCAAGCAGAACCCACCATCACACCACACCAAGAACCCACTCCGTCAACGGATAGACCCAAGAAGCCACTGACCCTCGTTTCCGAAAAGCCAGCCAAGCCACGCAACCCAAAGCCACAGCGGATCAAAAAGGCTAAGGGGCATAAGAAGCGATGAAACTCTGGCGCTGGTTAGCGCTTGCCGCACTCCCAATACTGTTGATTGGCGGTCTGTTTTTTGCAGTCATCGCCTCTGATGATGACGAAGACCAGCCCGCCTCTGCGATCACAGCCGACGCGATGAACTTATCCGCTGAAGTCTATAAGCATAAGCTGACAGTCGAAAAGTATTGCAAGGAGTTCGGTATTCCCGACCAGGTGATGGTGATACTCGCCATCACGCAGGTTGAATCAGGTGGTAAGGGTGGCGACGTGATGCAAGCTAGTGAATCGCTGGGACTACCAGTCAATACACTAGATACCGAAGCGTCCATCAAGCAAGGCGTGAAGTATTTCGCGTCGCTACTGAAAAGCATGAAGGCTGCGGGCGTAGATCTCAACACTGCGATTCAAAGCTATAACTACGGTGGCGGCTTTATTGATTACGTTGCGAAGCACGGCAAAAAGTACACGCTGGAACTGGCAACCGCGTTTGCCAAAGAGAAGTCTGGGGGTAAGAAAGTCACCTACACCAACGCAGTAGCCAAAGACGGTTGGCGTTATGCCTACGGGAACATGTACTACGTGTCGGTCATCTCGCAATACCTTGTCACAGGTGGTGCGAAGTTCGACGACAAAACGGTGCAAGCCATCATGGACGAAGCGCTCAAATATCAAGGCACTCGTTATGTGTTCGGCGGCTCAACGCCAACAACGGGCTTCGACTGTTCCGGGCTAACCAGTTGGTGTTACAGCAAAGCCGGGATCAAACTCCCCCGCACCGCACAAGCACAATACGACGCCACGGCACACCTGAACATCAAAGCCGCCAAACCCGGTGACTTAGTGTTCTTCCACTCAACCTATGACACTGCCGACTACGTGACCCACGTTGGTATCTATGTCGGCGGCATGAAAATGTACAATGCGGGCGACCCGCTTGGCTATGCCGACCTGAACTCAAGTTACTGGCAAGCCCACCTGATCGGCGCCGGGCGTGTGAAGAAGTAGGTGAAGACAATGGATCAAAACGGTATCGGTTATTTTGACTGGATGGATCTCATCACTAACACCTACGACGACGCACTGCAAAAGGCGCACGTCGATCTCAAATTTGGTGACAATCGCGCACTACGCAACAAGGAACTCGACTTTGCGTCAAGCGAATGGGAACGCATCAAGTTCTTCAAACAACGCCTGCCCAACACCGACGACCTCTGCCACGTCCTCGACCGCTTTGTTGACCGAATGCCAGAGATGGAGTATGGGCACCGGCGCGAGTATCGCCTCGTTGTCGCGCATGAAGTGGCCGTTGATCGATGGCTCAAGGGCAAAGTGTTCGCCCTAGAAGACCGCAAGTATATCCTCGACCGCGAACGTTACTTGGCCGAAGAATATTTCAACAACGACCGTGAACTCGGTCAGTATATCGAAACCGACTATGAGGGCTACAAGCGAATCTCACTACAACGCCTGTTCGTGCGTTTTCTCGATATTTACGATGACTTTTACCGCTGCTATGAAAAAAGAAAGGACAAGGTGAACAAACCTTGAATAAAGATCAAAATCAAAAGAAAGGCTGGTTCAAGAAACAGCCAGCCGCCCCAAAGCCGCCTAAGGTCAGACATCGCGGCTTGCGTCGTCCGGTCACGCTGCTTTGCTGGGCGGTATTAATCGGTAGCACCAGCTTCGGCGTCTACAAGAACATGACCGCTATCGACACCCACACGGTGCATGAAGTCCAAGTGATCAAGACCAAGGTGATCGACACGCACGCCTTGGCGACATTCACTACCGACTTCGCTAAGCTCTACTACTCGTGGCAGCCGAGCCACGAAGCCCTCGATCAGCGGCAGAAAGCATTGCAGCCCTATCTTGTAGAGCAACTGCAATCGCTGAACACCGACACCGTGCGGAGTGACATTCCCACAACTGCCACAGTGAGTGAGGTCAAGGTCTGGGACGTGAGCAAGACAGCTAAAAACACGTTCCGTGTTCTATTTACGGTGAAGCAAGGCCTCACCAAGGGCAAAGACAAGAAATCTGTGACCAGCACTTACACCATTAACGTCATGCAAGATAGCAGCGGTGATATGGTGCTCACCAAGAACCCAACCATCGCAGCCGAACCGGCAACGGCACGGATCAAGATTCCAGACACCCATTCCGATAACTCGGTAGCCAGTAGCACCGCAGAAGACGTAACTAAATTTCTCAAGACGTTCTTCACTCTGTACCCACAAAGTGACCGCAACGAACTCAAATACTACGTTAAAGATGGTACGCGCCCAATCGGACGCAACCTCAAGTTCGTGGAACTACTAGATCCAATCTTTAAGCAGACTAAAAACGGCCTAACCGTCACCTTATCTGTGAAGTATCTCGACACTGACAACGATATGAGCCAAATTTCGCAATACAACCTGACCCTCTCCAAGCAAAGCAACAACTGGATTATTACCGACGGCATCTAAATGAAAACCCGGCACGACCTCACGCTGAAACTAGCGCAGCAGATCGTGCCGGGTATTGTCGTTATTCTGATTGCGTGGCAGCGTTGCGTCTGCGTACTTTACGAATGACTAGTAATAGCGTTTATCCGTATTATCGCTCACTTTCAACCACCAATCTTTCAAAAATTTTATTGAACTGATGCGTATTAACATAGTCTTTAAATCCTAGATTGCAATAATAAAGTTACCACCTAGAAAGAGGCTTGCTCACTGCTTGAACTGGGGTTTGCCAACGGAGACATTTTCTAGGTTTGTTATTGATAAGCGCTGTGGCTTGTTGAATATCGGTCTCTGAAACCTGATCAAACTGTGTTCCCTTCGGGAAATAGTAGCGAAGTTCTCGATTGAACCGTTCATTTGTGCCCCGTTCATTCGGTGATAGGCGTGGCAAAAGTAAACCGGTATCCGATAGCGCTTTGTAAGCGCCTGATCGCAGAAAAACTCTTTACCGTGATCAACCGTCACTGATCGAACCGGACCCGGAAAGTCAACCATCAGTCTTGCAAATCCCTTGAGAACAGCATTTTGTGATAAGTTTTCAAGCTGGATCTGGTGCAAACAGTCTGAGAGATGACCATCTAACCAGCTATTGATCCTATGTTGAAGGTTATGCAGCTAACAATGCTTCTAACTCGTCCACGACTGAGAACCCGATGAGACTTAACTCTCGTCGGGTTCTTTTGCGTATTGCGTGAACAATTTCCACACCGCTCAACGTTGCACTAGCGGTTCGAATGCTTTGAAAGCTTGCTGAGCGGACACGATGACGTTTAATGAATCGGTGGTCCTGTTCAATCAAATTATTTCGATATTTGGAACATTGGTGGGCTGATTTGCTCAAATAGTCTTGCTTTATCAGGTGCTTCACTGCTTTCAGTGTTGCCCGATATTGATCAGTGACTAATCGATCAGGCCGACCATTGGTCGTCAAGAGACGCTTCAAAAAGTGATAGGATGCGGTATAATCGCGGTGTTTTCGTAGCTCAAAATCCATGGTCAAACCGTTACTGTCAATAGCGCGATACAAATAGGCCCAACGGCCTTTAACTCGAATATAGGTCTCATCGATTCGCCAACTTTTAGCGTGAGCTGTTTGATGCCGACGCCATAGAGCCTTAAAGATGGGGCCATAGTGATGAACCCAACGCATGACCGTGGTGTGATGAACAGTGATACCCCGATCCCGAAGCAATTCAACGATGTCACGATAGCTGAGACTGAATCTGAAATAGTAGCCAACGGCTACTAAGATGATGTCCTTTTGAAAGTGGCGTCCCTTAAAGTGATTCATGCGCGCAATCCCTCGTTTCTTGGCACCCAGTATACTAAAATCAAGTCAGCGAGGAAAATTTGCACCAGAACCGATTAATGTTCCAAATGCTTTTTTAAATTATCAGCAATACTTTTCGTAGAGGATTCCATTGCTTCTTCACTTTTTTTCTTGGTAATAAAGTAAATCCAATTTGGAACTAAAATAGTTGCAGATCTAATATTAATAAATATAAAATCTTGAATAGATCTTAAGTCTTCAACAGAAATTGAATATCTATTTTCATCTATAGAGTGAATGATATCATCTATCTTGTTAATTAGTTGGGTTTCTTCATCTAACAAAGCTTTAAAACTGATCCAATAATTTACAAGTTTTATAACAATTGGAATTATAGTAACTATGGTAGTATCCATAGCATGTACCCACATGTAATCTTTAAAAAAGATACCAGCAGTAATAAATCCTAGAAATAGCAAAAGTAAAAATGCTATTACATTTTTACAGGTTCTATGGAGCTGTATATTCCATACTACATTATTCCTTTGGCAAATGATTATATTTAATTCATCTGAATCTAAATTTGGATTAGTGTACCAATTTTTTAAAATATTATGATCCTGTTTTTTTGAAAATTTATTAATAATCTCTGGGTTTGGTTCTCTTCCGACTAATATTTCATTCCAGTATAGCCCGAATATAAGAGTGTCAAATTTTTCTTGAATTCTTGCGGCGTTTTTTATTTCGTCTTTTGACCACTGAGTTAGTAAGAGAGATATCACGGTGACGATTGTTGTGATGAATTGAATGCAAATCCCATTTCCAATAAAAAGTATAAGGATAATCGGAACTAATGTTGACAAAAAGCTAAAAAGCTCTATAAATTTTGCTTGAGAATATAAATTCCTTTGTGCAGACAATAATCGAATTGCTTTAGGTGTGTTTTGCTTAGCTATGTCAAATTTTATTTTCATCTATCAGTTTCCAAAAAACATAATCCAAGATTTTATTGCTTGCTCACTCATAGATTCAGTTTCGTAATTATTAGCCTCTTTTATCAAGTCATGGTAATATATTGCTTTTTTCTGAATTTCTAAACGAGCTGCAAAATCTAAAGAATTCAGATCTCCTTGAAATTCCTTTCTGTCTTGAACAGAACCGAAAACTGCTTTTGAAAGATAAAGAAGGAAACTTTCTATAAACTCTCGGGAGTTGGAGTATATTGGATTAGTGTCTATAAAGTCAAGAACCATGGTCTCTAGTGCATAAGAATTAAGCTTGCATACTGCATTATGAGCCTTTCGCCAATACTTCAGAATACGTACTACTTCCCTTAGATCAATTGTGGATTTTTTTTGATATTCCGTTAAATTTTGACGATCTATTCGTGGATCTGTTTTTTCCCAAGCACCTTCCCCATTTGGAATGATGTAGTAGTAATATCCCTGACCATCATCAACAGTTCTAAATCCAGGGACTATATCAAATCCCCAGTCGTAACTTGATAATTCCAGTCTGAGTGCCTGCTGACTCCTTTTAATATCTGCCGACTGATATTGCGATATTCCATTCAATAGCTGTTTAAGATAATTCAAGACTTTTATAGAACTAAGCCCATTTTCTCCATCCATTTTCTTTAATTCAGGAGCGCTATTTGGAACATTTATAAACACCTGATTCCATTGAGACGTATCTAAATTAGCGGTGCTACCCTTTGCCGAAAAGATAATCATTTGGTCAACATCGTCAAGAGGTCTAATCTGTGTCTTTCGAGCAAATGATCCCATTTTTAATGCAAATTCTGAGCCCGAGTATAGTTCAAGGTTTTCCTCGCTTTTTTGACTAAGATCCTTAATATTTGAAGTTAACCAATTTCTACTATTTCTTGCACCTGTGCTTTTTTTACTATCTATATTTATGTTTTCTGAAACATAATTGCTAAACCAAGAATCTACAGTCATAAACACATTCTCCTTTTTTATCATTATCTTCAGCTAGCTCCCCAGTTTACAATTCAAGTGCAACACCTTAGCGACTAGACCAAAAAGGCCATGAAGACCTATTCTTGTTAGTGCAACCAGACAAGAAAGCAGGAATCTTCATGACCCACTCTCAGATTAACACTCACAAGCAC